>NZ_BAAILP010000147.1:68399-76173 GCF_054589055.1 Novosphingobium sp. 11B
CCGGCCTTGAACTTCGGCTGGGCCGAAGCCTTGATTTCCATGGGCTCGCCGGTGCGGGGGTTACGGCCGGTCGATGCCTTGCGCTTGGCGACCGAGAAAGTGCCAAAGCCGACGAGACGCACTTCGTCGCCCTTCTTCAGCGCGCCGGTGACCGCGTCGAACACGGACTCGACAGCCTTGGTGGCGTCGCTGCGGGTCAGTCCGCTGGAATCGGCGACTGCGCTGATGAGATCGTTCTTGTTCATTATGGGAACCCCCTTACCTTTCAGTGGAGCGGATGGTTGAGAAATTCTACTCGCCTCGAGAGGGACGGAATTGAGCCGCTTTTCCTGCGGGTGGCAAGGCCCAAATAGAGCCAAAACTCGCAGTTAATCGCGTTTTTCCGCCGTTTTCTCAGAGACAAAGCGTTGTGCGGCGCAGCATCGGACAAAACCCGGCGCTGCGACTCGCTTGCAGGACTTGCGCCAGCCGATCCGCCGAACATGAACATCAATGGATCGGAGACACGAAAAAAGGCGGCCCGAATCCGAACCGCCTCTTCGTGCAACCCGGCGGTAAGACCGGGTCGCTGACTTTCGCTTACGCGTTGTCGGTGATGCGACGCTCGGCGATACGAGCGCGCTTGCCGGTACGACCACGCAGGTAGTACAGCTTGGCGCGACGCACGACACCGCGACGCACGACCGTGATCGAATCGATGTTCGGCGAGTAGAGCGGGAAAACGCGCTCCACGCCTTCGCCGAAGCTCATCTTGCGCACGGTGAAGTTCGAACCCATGCCACGGTTCGAGCGCGCGATGCACACGCCCTCGTAAGCCTGGACGCGGGTACGGGTGCCTTCGACGACCTTCACGCCGACGCGGACGGTGTCGCCCGGACGGAACTCAGGGATATCCTTCGCAGCCTTGGCGATTTCCTCGGCTTCGATCTGCTGAATCAGGTTCATGAACCCAAATCCTCGTTTTTTCGCCGCGCGCCAGAGGCAGGCTGAACCCGAGCGTCCCTGTGACGCTCCCAGAGGTCCGGCCTGCGTGACCGTGTGTCGTCCTCCGCCTGTCGTTTCCGCCAGGCGGCGATCTTCGCATGATCCCCCGATCGCAGCACTTCAGGGATCGTGCGCCCTTCCCACTCGGTGGGCCGGGTATAATGCGGGTACTCGAGAAGACCGTCCTCGAACGATTCCTCGGTCCCGCTGGAAGGGGCGCCCATTACGCCGGGAAGCAGCCGAATGCAAGCATCGAGTACCATCAAAGCGGCGCATTCTCCGCCAGACAGGACGATGTCGCCGACCGAGACTTCCTCGACCTCGCGGCCTTCGAATATCCGCTCGTCGAAGCCCTCGAAACGGCCGCACAGCAGGATGACGCCTGGGCCGTCCGCCAGTTCGCGAATGCGCTTCTGCGAGATCGGCTTTCCACGCGGCGTCATGGCGATCACCGGCGCGCCCGGGTTGACGCTGCGGGCATGGTCGATGGCGGCGGCGAGGATATTGACCTTGAGCACCATCCCGGCGCCGCCGCCCGCGGGCGTGTCATCGACGGTGCGGTGCCTGTCGGTGGCAAAGTCGCGGATGTGGACGGGATCAATCGACCACGTGCCCTCCGACAGCGCCCTGCCCGCCAGCGACACGCCGAGCGGGCCGGGGAACATCTCGGGGTAGAGGGTGAGCACGGTGGTGGAGAAAGTCATCGCACGCCATTGGCCTGACACCGCGCGGCGATCAAGGTGCTGACGACGGAGCCGGCCGCGCCGACGAAGGGCTGAGGCCTGCTCATCGGTCTTGTCCGGTTGACACGGATGCGTGTGTGAACCAGCGGAGATTTTCGGTATTAGTAATTGATATTATTATTTTTTCATGGTTAGCACTGTGACCTTTGGCGGAACCGCAAGGTGACAGGTCGGAAAAGCACGGCGGTGTGGTCATGCGGGACATGCTACCGATCTCGCTACGTGTAGGACAGAGCGCGAATTCCGGCACGAAGAAAAGCTCACCGCCCACCGTGGATCGATAGGTCTGGTTTGGGTGGGTTGCTGCCGTTCGCCTATTCGTCGTCTTCGTCACGGAATAGCGCGTCCACATCCTCGGGTCGCATACGTTTCAGCTTTGCGTCGAGCTTATGATCGAATCCTCGATCATTTGGCTCCAGTCCCTTTTGAGCCTGTCGGCCAATCTGCTTGAGGTAGCGAGCAGTGGCGGCGGCCAAGCGCTGCTTCTTTTCCAGTGCTTTCATGAAGCGAAACTATCATTTCGGTGAATGACCACAATGGGGCGGAAGCAGTCGCCAGACTTCTCTCCCGACCGCGCCGCCCGGCATTATCTCGTCCAGTTCTCCACCTTCAACCCGGCCACGTCCGCGAAGTCGGCTTCGTTGTTCGTGACGACGATCGCAGCGATGCTCAGCGCGTGTGCGGCCAGCAGGCGATCGAAACGGGCGCGCCTGAACGGCAACCGAGCATATTCGCGCGCGGCCATTTCATCGAACGGCATCAGCGGCACGGCTTCGAGAAATGCCTCGAGGACTCCTGGCAGCGGCGGCTCCTGCAGTTGCACGCCCAATGCGATCTCGGCGAAACTGATGGTCGATATGACCACATCACCCGGTTCGCAATCGGCCAGCCGGGCATTGACCGGACTTGCCTGATCCACCATCGCGTAGATCGAGCTATCGGCGTCGATCATATAGCGCGTCACTCGCCGCTCTCAGCCTTCTCGCGGGCAGCGATAGTGCTCGGCCGTTCCTCGAATTCGCGCAGTTCCGGTGGCAGCGGCTTGAGCCAGGGCGCCTTGCCCGCGAAGCCACTGACGTCGATCTTGCGCCTTGGCTGCTCCTTGGCATGCAGGCGCAAGTCACCGTCGACCCATTCGGCGATCCATTCGCGGTCCGGCTCGATACCCAGACCAGCGGGCATCCGGATCGCGACCGAATTGCCCGACTTGAAGCTTCTGGTGGTGTATACCTTGCCCATGACGCGCTCCGGCAATGTATATATACATCGCCGGACAGCACGCGACAAGGCGAGCTATTCTTCCGCGAAGGCCGCGTTGAGGACGATACGCTCGTCGTTCCATTCGGGCACGGCGGCAGGCGTCATCGGCACCATGAAACGGCGGCGCTTGCCGTCCTCGCTCACCGGCCGTTCGATCTCCAGCACGTCGCCCGCGCCGAAGTTCTCGACCGCCACGCACGTACCCAGCGCCTCGCCCTCTTCCGAGACGGCAGGCAGGCCGAGGAAGTCCGCGTGGTAATACTCGCCCTCCTCCAGCGCTGGCATCGCCGAGCGTGGGACAGTGAGCACGGTGCCGCGCAGCTTTTCCGCCGCGTTGCGGTCCTTCACCTCGTCGAAGCGGGCGATCGCGCCGCCCTTGCCGTCGTCCTTCAGCTTCACCACGGTGAGGCTGGAATCGTTGAAGGCGCGGTAGCGCTTGAGCGCAGCCACGCCTTCACCGAACAGCTTGAGGCGAACCTCGCCCATCACGCCGTGCGCGCCGGAAACGGCGGCAAGCGTGACGGGGCGATCCTTCTTGCCGTCAACCAAGGCTCAGGCCTCGGTCGATTCCTCGGCGGCTGCTTCGGGAGCAGCTTCCTCGGCCGGAGCAGCGGCGGCAGCAGCAGCGGCTTCTTCGGCTTCGCGCAGCTTGGTGGCGCGGTCTTCAGCGCGCTCCTTGGCCTTCTTGCCGGGCTCTGCCTGCTTCGGGTTGTTGGTCGCGGCGCGCTCCTTCACGCCGGCCTTGTCGAGCAGGCGGGCAACGCGGTCGGTCGGCTGGGCGCCCACGCCGAGCCAGTAACGCACGCGGTCCTCGACCAGACGCACGCGGTTCTCGTCGTCCTTGGCGAGGATCGGGTTGTAGGTGCCGACCTGCTCCAGGTACTTGCCGTCGCGCGGCGCGGTCGCGTTGGCGACGACGATCTTGTAGTACGGGCGCTTCTTGGCACCACCACGCGAAAGACGGATCGAAACGGACATGAGACTTACCTTTCTATAATTCTGGGAATATTTGAGATTATCGTTTCAGGAATTTGCTGAGATCGGCCCCGCCGCCACCAAGCCCGGGGAAGCCCCCGGCCGAGGGACCGAGACCGGCACCGCCAAGGCCCGGCATCGCGGCATCGAGGCCGCCCTTGCCGAACATCGCGGCCAGCCCCTTGAGGCCGCCCATCTTCTTGATCTGCTTCATGGCCTTGGACATCTCCAGGTGCATCTTCAGCAGCTTGTTGACGTCCTGGACCTGGGTGCCCGAGCCGTTGGCGACGCGGATCTTGCGTTTGGCGTTGAGCAGTGCGGGATTGCTGCGTTCCTTCGGCGTCATCGAGCCGATGATCGCGTCCATGCGCAGGAGGACGCGGTCGTCCATGCCCGACTGCTGCATCGCTGCCTTGGCCTTCTTCATGCCCGGCATCATGCCCGCCAGCGCGCCGAGGCCGCCCATGTTCTGCATCTGCTTGAGCTGCATGCGCAGGTCGTTCATGTCGAACTTGCCCTGCTCCATGCGCTTGGCGAGCGCTTCTGCATCCTCGATCTTGACCGCTTCGGCGGCCTTCTCGACCATGGAGACGATGTCGCCCATGCCCAGGATGCGGTTGGCGACGCGGCTGGGGTGGAAGACCTCCAGCGCATCCATCTTCTCGCCGGTGCCTGCGAACTTGATCGGCTTGCCGGTGACGGCACGCATCGACAGCGCCGCACCGCCGCGCGCATCGCCGTCCATGCGGGTCAGCACGACGCCGGTGAGGT
This sequence comes from Novosphingobium sp. 11B, assembly GCF_054589055.1. Classification (NCBI taxonomy): domain Bacteria; kingdom Pseudomonadati; phylum Pseudomonadota; class Alphaproteobacteria; order Sphingomonadales; family Sphingomonadaceae; genus Novosphingobium; species Novosphingobium sp. 11B. Next base: position 73,133 of record NZ_BAAILP010000147.1, read on the forward strand.
CCACCTGCCCCGCGAACGACTGCGCGACGTTGACCGCGTCCTGACCCGTCAGCGAGTCGACCACGAGCAGCGTTTCGCGCGGGGTCGAGATGGCGGCGACCGCCTTCATCTCGTCCATCAGCTGCTGGTCGACGTGGAGACGGCCCGCGGTGTCGAGCAGCAGCACGTCCACGGCCTGCAGGCGCGCGGCCTGCATGGCGCGGGTGGCGATCTCGGTGGGCTGCTGGCCGGCGATGATCGGGAGCGTGGCGACGCTCACCTGCTCGCCCAGCACCTTGAGCTGTTCCTGCGCCGCCGGACGGTTCACGTCGAGCGAGGCCATCATCACCTTCTTGCCCTGCTTCTCCTTGAGAAGCTTGGCGATCTTGGCGGTGCTGGTGGTCTTGCCCGAGCCCTGGAGGCCGACCATCATGATGACGATCGGCGGCACGGCCTCAAGGTCAAGGCCGGGGGTCTCTTCGCCGCCCAGCGTCTCGATCAGCGCGTCGTTGACGATCTTGACGACCTGCTGGCCCGGCGTGACCGAGCGCAGGACGTTCTGGCCGACGGCCTTTTCCGTGACGGTATCGATGAAGCGGCGAACCACAGGCAGCGCGACGTCGGCCTCGAGAAGCGCGATGCGCACTTCGCGCATGGCATCGAGAACGTCCTGCTCCTTGAGCGCACCGCGCCCGCGCAGCTTGTCGAAGACGCCGCCAAGGCGATCTGAAAGACTGTCGAACATACGGCCGCTCACTCCATCAAGGCCCGGCTGATCAGGCCGAACCGCGAAACGCAAAAAACGCCGGTGGGCGAAACCTCGCTGACCGGCGTGCATGACTTTATGCGAAAAACGCCGGTGGACGAAACCTCGTCAACCAGCGTGTCGCAATCATGCGAAACTTCAATGTAGCGAAATGGTGGAGCCTAGCGGGATCGAACCGCTGACCTCCTGCATGCCATGCAGGCGCTCTCCCAGCTGAGCTAAGGCCCCAATCATTTCAGCAAGTTAGCCCTGGGGGGACCAACCCGTTTCCCTTGTTTTCGGCGTTTCAGAGAAGCGCTTCCGCTTGGGAGGCCGCCATCTACGGGCGGTCCGAAAACTTGGCAAGAGGAAAATTTGCGTGATGTCGATTTTTTTCGGCAGCGAGTTTTGAAGCCCGGCTCGCCGTTCAAAACCACACCTGCGCTCCTGCTCCCCCTTCATCCCCGCGAAGGCGGGTGGCCCCACTGATGCGGGTTCAACAGGAGCCGTCGGGAGCTGGGTTCCCGCCTTCGCGGGAATGACTGGGGGAGCGAAAGCGCGGCAGCGTGCGCCACCGAACAAGCATCCCAGAATCAGCCGGGGCCGGTTCGCTATAAAGCGGACCAGCCCCGTGTCAGATCAGTTGTCGTGGTCTTCGTCGTCGCCGCCGGCGCCGATACCGAGATCGTCGTCACCGCCGAGGTCCACATCGTTGTCCGGCGAATCGCCGTCGTCATCGATGTCGAGATCCTCTTCGGCCAGATCCTCGTCCTCGGTCTCGACGACTTCCTTCTTCTTCTGGATTTCCTCATAGGGAATCGGCTGCTTGGACTTGAGCACCGGCTCGGGGGTCCATTCGTTGCCGCATTCGATGCAGGTGACCGGGTCATCCTTGCCCAGGTCGTAGAAGCGGGTGCCGCATTTCGGGCAGCCATGCTTGGCGCCCCATTCAGCCTTGGCCATGGAAAGTCCTCGTCTGGCCCGTTCCGGATGGCGCGGGCGAAGTAAATTGCGTGTCTTGATGGGAAAGCCTGCGCACTTAATCAAGTCTCGCGAGATTAGGCGCGCAAGGCCGCATCAGGGCGCGCGCCTTGCCATAGCGGGCAGGCGCTGTCAAAAGCCGCCCCGTTTTTGCAGCATTCCAGCCTCGAAAGTCCAATCCCGTGAGCCACGACACGCTAAACATGCGCCCCCGCCGCTTCCTGCCGACCGGGCCGCTCAAAGGGCGAATCCGGGTTCCGGGCGACAAGTCGATCAGCCATCGCTCGATCATGCTGGGCGCGCTGGCAGTGGGCGAGACGAAAGTGACCGGCCTGCTCGAAGGCGAGGACGTGCTTTCCACCGCCGCCGCGATGCGCGCGATGGGCGCCGCCGTGACGCGCACCGGGGAAGGCGCCTGGACCGTCAACGGCGTCGGCGTGGGTGCGCTGCTCCAGCCCGAAGCGCCGCTCGACATGGGCAATTCGGGCACGTCGACGCGCCTCTTGATGGGCCTCGTCGCCAGCCACCCGATCACCGCGACCTTCATCGGCGACGGCTCGCTCTCCAAGCGCCCGATGGGCCGCGTCATCGATCCGCTTTCGGAGATGGGCGCCAGCTTCGAGGCATCGGAAGGCGGCCGCCTGCCCCTTATCCTCAAGGGCGCCAGCCCGGCGGTGCCGATCCGCTACCGCCTGCCGATGGCCTCGGCACAGGTAAAGAGCGCGATCCTGCTGGCCGGCCTCAACACGCCCGGCATCACCACCGTCATCGAGCCGGTGCCCACCCGCGACCACTCCGAGCGGATGCTGCGCGGATTCGGCGCCGACCTCACCGTCGAGACCGATGCCGACGGCGCGCGGGTTATCTCGATCCGGGGCGAGGCCGAACTGAAGCCGCAGACCATCGAGGTTCCGGGCGATCCTTCGTCCGCCGCCTTCTTCATCGTCGCTGCTCTGGTGATCCCGGGCAGCGAAGTGCTGATCGAGAACGTCGGCCTCAACCCCACCCGCGCCGGGATCGTCGAAGTGCTGCGCCAGATGGGCGGCTCCATCGAGGAAGTGAACCCCCGCGAAGTCGGCGGCGAGCCGGTCGCCGATTTGCTGGTCAGGCACTCCGCGCTCAAGGGCATCGATGTCGATCCCGCGATCGTGCCCGCCATGGTGGATGAATTCCCCGTCCTCTTCGTCGCCGCCGCGCTGGCCGAGGGCGTGACCACCACCACCGGCCTCGAGGAACTGCGCGTCAAGGAATCGGACCGCATCTCCGTGATGGCGACCGCCCTCGCCGCCGCCGGTGCCACCGTGCGCGAGACCGAGGACGGCCTCGTCATCACCGG
>NZ_BAAILP010000147.1:76313-84160 GCF_054589055.1 Novosphingobium sp. 11B
CACCGCATCGCCATGTCGATGGCGGTCGCGGGCCTCGCCAGCCGCGCGGGCGTCGAAGTGGACGACGTGCGCCCGATCGCCACCAGCTTCCCGGTGTTCGAGGCGATGCTGGAGGGCCTGACCGCATGATCATCGCCGTCGACGGACCGACCGCCTCGGGCAAGGGCACGATCGCCAAGGCACTGGCCGCGCACTTCCACTTGCCGCATCTCGACACCGGGCTGCTCTACCGCGCGGTGGGCCACCAGTGCGCGTTGAGCGGCGGCAATCCGGACGATCCGGCCGACGCGCTAGCCGCCTGCACTTTCGCGCCCGAACTGCTGGCCGACCCGGAACTGCGCTCCGAGGCGACCGGCGGCCTCGCCAGCCGCGTCTCGATCCACCCCGCCGTGCGCCAGGCCCTGTTCGAGCGCCAGCGCAGCTTCGCTACCCAGCCCGGCGGCGCCGTGCTCGACGGGCGTGACATCGGCACCGTCATCGCGCCGGAGGCTACAGCCAAGCTCTTCGTCGTCGCCTCGGTGGAGGCCCGCGCGCAGCGGCGCTTCCTTGAGATGCAGGCGCATGGCCGCGACGCTTCGCTGGAAGAGATCGCCGCCGACCTCGCCGCCCGCGACGCCCGCGACAAGGGCCGCAAGGATGCGCCGCTGGTCGCCGCCGCCGATGCGCTGCTGATCGACACCTCCACCCTCAAGCGCGAGGAAGCAATCGCCGCCGCCATCGCCGCCGTGGACGCGCTCGTTCAGTCGGCCTGAGCGAGCCGCCTTTCGATTGCCCCGCGCAGTTCGAGCCGCCTGCCGAAGTGGAACACCGCCTCGGCCAGCACGAACAGCGGGCCGATCAGCAGACCGCGCACGTCGTCGAGGAAAGCGGGCTCGCGCCCCTCCCACTTGTGGCCGAGCAGCTGGAACAGCCAGCCCACCACGAACAGGCTTAACCCCCAGCCCAGCCAGGTCGCGGTATCCTGCTCGGCCAGCTTGCCGCCGATCACCTTCCCCACCGCAAGCACCGCCGCCATGCCGCAGGCCAGCCTGCGGTCCAGCGTGAAGTAGAAGCAGCACACCGCGACGATGGCGAAGTCGACGGCTGCAAGGCAGATTCCGGCGATCTCGATCCGGGGCCGCGCCAGCAGCACCTCGACCGCCAGCACGATCATCGGAATGCCGATCATGTGCGTCATGACATTGCGCCGGTCGCGGTGATACGCCGCATATTGCGCCAGATGGCACACGAGCCGTTCGGACATCTCTTTTCTCCCGAACGACATGATAGCGGCATGAAAAAATTCAGCCAGCGATGTTGGCGGCCCCATTGCGCGAGAAACGGAATTGCCCGCCCTGCCCGTGAGCGCCGCTCCTGATCGAGTGAAACCACGCCTTCGGGAAACCTTGTAATATCTCCAGCGAATAGCCATGTATTCGCCACGCTGTTGCAATTTATTTCGTCGCAACCCTGTCCAGCGGTGTCTCTTCACGATCAAAAATACTTTTCGATCGGCTTTCCTGAGACAGGAAACGTTGCCGCCATTGCCTGGATTTTGACAGCCAGTCACGCGCGGCTCGAAATGGACAACCGCATGATTGCTTATTTCCTGCTCGTTCACCGCTATCCGGCGCAGTTCAAGCGGCTCTTCGAAGCCATCTATCAAGCGGGAAATCAATACGTCATCCATGTCGACAAAAGCTCAGGCGAGGCCCTTGCGAATGACATTGCGTCCTTTCTGCAGCCCTACCAAGGGGTGGCGATCCTCGACCCGCAAAATGCGCTGTGGGGTGGCTACAGCCTCGTCGATGCGGAACTGCGCGGAATGGCTCGTCTCCTCGAAATGGACGGTCGCTGGACACATTACATAAACCTGTCCGGCCAGGACTTTCCTCTCAAAAGCCAGAACTACATCCGTCAATTCTTTGCAGCCAATCCGGGCAGGCAGTTCATCCGCGCGCTCGATCAGCGCCAGGAACGGCCCGACACCCTGAATCGCATCAGCCATCGGTTCACCGAAGAGCATGGCAAGCTGACGCCGGGAGCCGCCCGCCCCTACCCCGCGGGCAGCACCCCCTTCATCGGCACTCAGTGGAAGGCCGTGACCCGCGGCTTCTGCGAATATGCCTGCCATGATCGGCGAGCCGACCCGTTTAAAACATTCTATCGCAACAGTTTTATCGCGGACGAAGCCTTCTTCCAGACCGTGATGATGAACGGCGGCGACCACGGCATCGTCATGAACGACGATCTGCGGATGATAGAATGGGTCCCCGATGGCGACATCAAGCTGCGCCCGCGCAATTACGACGAACGCGACATCGACCGCTTGCAGGCAAGCCCAGACCTGTTCGCGCGCAAGTTCGACGCGGAGACCGACACCACGATTCTCTCGCTGCTCGAACGCCATCTGTACTCGGAAGCGGCAAATATCTACCGTCCGGCGGCCGCATTTTCGAGCCTGCCGGACGTCGTCGCCGCCTGACGGCGCGCTCCATCGAACCAGCACAGGAAGAACGAACATGGCCAAGTCGCAGAAAAAATCGAACCGCAAAGTCCGCAAGCCCAAGGCGGCAAAGCCGAAGACCAACGCATCGAAGCCGACCGAAAAGCCGGGCGTGGTCGCCGGTCTTCAAAACATGAAGCGCTAAGGGAGCAACAAAATGCGCATGTCAGCAACTTTCTGCAGAGAGCAAGAAGCGCTGCAGCGCGCGAAAGCCCTCAGCGAGCCGCTCGAAAACCGCCGGGGTATCGCGATGGCTGCAGCGAAAGCCTGGGAGGCAGAAGCCATCTCGGCCGAAAAACGCGATGCCAAACTGACCCCGCTCGACAAGCTCGATACTGCCATCGTCCTGCAGTTCGCGCTCGAAGCCGACGAGGTCGGTGAAGGCCAGCACATAGGTCCCGGACACGTGTGACGCCGCCGCTTGCGCACCGTGGTCGTTGCGGGGCCGTCGATGTCACGGGAAATGCCAAATCCCTTGCATTTCCGCCCCCTCGCGCGTAATGGCCCCGGGTCCCGAAAGGCATCTGCCTCAGGGGCGCCGCGAACGGCATCCGGCCGCCGCGGCAGTTCGGCCCCTTTGGCCCGTTTTCCTGCATGGTGCAGGCAGCGGAGAAAAGACCGGCGGATACAACCGCCAGGCCGGAAAAATCGAACGAAGGAAATGTGTTGATGGCATCTGTTGCCAATCCGACCCGCGACGATTTCGCGAAGATGCTCGACGAGCAGCTCGGCGGCGTCGCTGACGACGGCTTCGAAGGCCGCGTCGTCAAGGGCACTGTCACCGCGATCGAGAACGACAAGGCCGTCATCGACGTGGGCCTCAAGAGCGAAGGCCGCGTGTCGCTGCGCGAGTTCGCTCGTGGCGAAGACGACCACGGCCTGAAGGTCGGTGACGAAGTCGAAGTCTACGTCGACCGCGTCGAGAACGCCGACGGCGAAGCGATGCTGTCGCGCGACCGTGCACGCCGCGAAGCCGCCTGGGACAAGCTGGAAAGCGAGTTCGGCGAAGGCAAGCGCGTCGAAGGCGTGATCTTCGGCCGCGTCAAGGGCGGCTTCACCGTCGACCTCGACGGCGCCGTTGCATTCCTCCCCGGCTCGCAGGTTGACATCCGCCCCGTGCGCGACGTCACCCCGCTGATGGACGTGCCGCAGCCCTTCCAGATCCTCAAGATGGACCGTCGCCGTGGCAACATCGTCGTGTCGCGCCGCGCCGTGCTCGAAGAGACCCGCGCCGAACAGCGCAGCGAGCTGATCGACAAGCTGAGCGAAGGCCAGGTCATCGACGGCGTCGTCAAGAACATCACCGACTACGGTGCGTTCGTTGACCTCGGCGGCATCGACGGCCTGCTCCATGTCACCGACATGAGCTACAAGCGCGTCAACCACCCGAGCGAAGTGATCGCCATCGGCGACACCGTGAAGGTGCAGATCATCCGCATCAACAGCGAAACCCAGCGCATCAGCCTCGGCATGAAGCAGCTGGAAAGCGATCCGTGGGAAGGCGCTGGCGTCAAGTACCCGGTCGGCGCGAAGCTGCAGGGCACGGTCACCAACATCACCGAATACGGCGCCTTCGTGGAGCTGGAAGCCGGGATCGAGGGCCTCGTCCACGTTTCGGAAATGTCCTGGACCAAGAAGAACGTCCACCCGGGCAAGATCGTCTCGACCTCGCAGGAAGTCGAAGTGGTCGTTCTCGAAGTCGATTCGGACAAGCGCCGCATCTCGCTCGGCCTGAAGCAGGCCCAGCAGAACCCCTGGGAAGCGTTCGCAGAGCGTCACCCGGTCGGCTCGCAGGTCGAAGGCGAAGTCAAGAACGCGACCGAATTCGGTCTGTTCATCGGCCTCGATGGCGATGTGGACGGCATGGTCCACATGTCGGACATCGCATGGGGCATCTCGGGCGAAGACGCGCTGGCTCTGCACCGCAAGGGCGAGCAGGTCTCGGCCGTGGTTCTCGACGTCGATGTCGAGAAGGAGCGCATCTCGCTCGGCATGAAGCAGCTTGAGCGTGGTGCTCCGGCTGCCGGCGGCACCGGTTCCTCGGCTGAGGGCAACCTGCGCCGTGGTCAGGTCGTCACCGTCACCGTTCTCGAAGTTCGCGACGGCGGCCTGGAAGTCCAGGCTGGCGACGATGGAGCCACCGGCTTCATCAAGCGTTCGGACCTCGGCCGCGACCGCGACGAGCAGCGCCCCGACCGCTTCCAGGTCGGCCAGAAGCTCGACGCCATGGTCACCGGTTTCGACCGTTCCAAGAAGCCGAACTTCTCGGTCAAGGCCCGCCAGCTGGCCGAAGAGAAGGAAGCAGTCGAGCAGTACGGTTCGTCGGACTCGGGCGCTTCGCTCGGCGACATCCTCGGCGAGGCCCTGAAGGCGCGTTCGTAAGAACGGTCTTCGGCTTCATCGAAGCTGAAACAGTGAAAGCCCGCCCGGAGCGATCCGGGCGGGCTTTTGCTTTTGGGGAACCGCGATGCCCCGCCCGCTTTGTTCCTGCGAGCCGGGCAAGGATCGAAAACCATGCAAGCCACTCCCTTCCTCATGTTCCAGGGCGATGCGCAGGAAGCGTTGATCCTGTGGAAGCGTGCGTTTCCCGATCACATCAAGGTTACGGAACTGGAGCGCCACTCCGGCGGCGAGGCGCATGGCAAGCTCTCCTCCGCGCGCTTCACGCTCGGCGGCACCGAGTGGCGGGTGTTCGACAGCCCGATCCCGCACGCCTTCACCTTCACCCCCGCGACCTCGATCTTCGTCGATTGCGAGGACGAGGCGCAGCTTCGCCACGCCGCGAAAGTCCTGGGCGAAGGCGGCAAGGTGATGATGCCGCTGGACGGCTACGAGTTCGCGGCTCTGTTCACGTGGCTCAGCGATGTGCACGGCGTCAGTTGGCAGCTCTCCCTGCCCTTTCCAGAGCCCGACTGAGGACCTACATCGCTCTCGCAAGGATAGCCCTCGCAAGGAGAGTGCCATGCTCGAAGTCCACCAGTTCCCCTGCCTGTCCGACAACTACGGCTACCTGCTGCACGATCCGGTGAGCCAGGAAACCGTCTGCATCGACACCCCTGACGCCGATGAATATCTGCGACAGGCGGGCCGGAAGGGCTGGCAGATCACCCAGATCTGGAACACCCACTGGCACCCGGATCACGCAGGCGGCAATGCCGCGATCAAGGCGGTCACCGGCTGCCGGGTAACCGCTCCGGCCGGGGACGCGGGCAAGATCGAGGCGGTCGATCGCACTGTCGGTCAGGGCGACATCGTCACCATCGGCGACCGGCAGGCTTTCGTGATCGACGTCGGCGGGCATACCAATGGCCACATCGCCTACCACTTGCCCGGATCATGCATCGCCTTCGTCGGCGACGCCCTGTTCGCGCTCGGCTGCGGCCGGATGTTCGAAGGCAACCCCGAGCAGTTCTGGGCGTCGCTCAAGCGCCTCAAGGCCCTGCCCGGCGAGACGATGATCTACTGCGCGCACGAATATACGGCGTCAAACGCCCGCTTCGCGCTCCATGCCGATCCCGACAACGCCGACCTCCAGGCCTACGCCGAGGAAATCACCCGCCGCCGCGACAAGGGCCTGCCGACGGTGCCGACCAAGCTGGAGCGGGAACTGCGTACCAATCCCTTCCTGCGCGCCGACGACCCCGCCCTCCAGAAGCGCTGGGAACATTCCGGCGACGCGGTGGCGACGTTCGCAGCGCTGCGCAGTGCGAAGGATTCGTTCTGACCGTGCTGAAAAGCGTCGCCGCCGCGCTCATGGCCCTGCCGCTCGCTTCCTCGCCTGCTCTCGCCGCCGAAGTCATCGTATCGCCCACGCCGCTACCGTCCTCGCATGACCGGCCGCGCGTATTCCTCGGCGGCAGCATCGAGATGGGCGTCGCGCGGGACTGGCAGGCGGACCTGATCGCCGCGCTCGCCGACCAGCCCGCGATCCTCCTCAACCCGCGCCGCCCGGACTGGGACCCTGCGTGGAAACCCGTGGCCGAAGAGCCGCATTTCCGCCAGCAGGTCGAATGGGAGCTTTCCGCGCTCGACAGCGCGGACGTGATCGTCATGTACCTCGCACCCGGCACGCAGAGCCCGATCAGCCTGCTCGAACTGGGCCTTCACGGGCGCAGCGGCAGGATCGTGCTGCTGTGCCCCGACGGCTTCTGGCGCAAGGGTAACGTCGACATCACCGCCGAGCGTTACGGCATCACCCGGGTCGCGGCCTTCGAGGACCTCGTCTCCGAAGTCCGCGCCCGGTTGAAGCGCTGGAAAGCGGAATAGCCCTTCAGGTCTCCGGGAAGGAGAGTGTCTTGTTCAGCCGCTCGATCACTTCGTCGAGCGGCTCCACCACGGTGACCGAACGCCCTTCGCCGAAACGGATGCGGGTGCCTTCGGTCACCTGGGACACGAATGTCACCTGCGAGGCGTTGATGGCGGTCGCGGTACGGTCTGCCCCGGTTAGCTTCACGAACATATGACACCTCTCCTGCTTATTATTGGACAGCCAGACTAGTGCGGGATCATCCTTCGCGAAAGAGGGCTTTGCGAGACTGTCGGCGATACAAGACCTGACGCCCCAGCAATGAATGCGACACGTTCCAGCCATATCGCCGCGCCATGATTTCGCGCCTCGCCCACCTCGCCCTGACCGCTGCCGCCGTGTTGACCTCCAGTTCCGTTCACGCGGAAACGACACAGGACGAGCAGGCCTGGATCAATCTCACGGCGATGGGACCGATTTCCGGCGACGTGGTCTATTTCGCCGAATTCCAGCCCCGCATCGGCGACGGCATCTCGCGCCTCGACGCCCTGCTGCTGCGCGGAGCGGTGGGGGTTAAGCTCTCGTCCTCGGCCACTCTGTACCAAGGCTACGCGCATATCGTGTCGCCCGTCGACGGCGGCCGCGACATCAACGAGGAGCGCAGCTTTCAGCAGTTGAACCTCGCCCTCGGCAAGCCTTTCGGCGGCGAGTTGTCCTCACGCACGCGGCTGGAGCAGCGCTGGCGCTCTGACGGCAGCGACGTGGGCTGGCGACTGCGTGAGATGATTCGCTATGAACATCCGCTCAAGTCGGGCAGCGATGCGGTGAATGCGCTGGTCTATGCCGAAGGTTTCGTGGCGCTCAACGACACCGACTGGGGCGCACGCAGCGGCTTCGACCAACTGCGCAGCTTCGTCGGTGCGGAAGTGGGCCTTCCCGGCGCCTCGACGCTGGAACTGGGCTATCTGAATCAGACCATCGATCAGACCCGCGGACGCACGCGGATGAACCACGTGGCGTCCGTGACGCTGTTCTACCGGCACTAATATCCTCCCTGTCGCGAAGCGATGGGGAGGTGGCAGTCCGCAGGGCTGACGGAGGGGGGGGGGGGGGGGG
>NZ_BAAILP010000147.1:84310-91419 GCF_054589055.1 Novosphingobium sp. 11B
CCGGCGTCAGAACGGCAGGTTGTACAAACGCACCGCGTTGTCCTGCAGCACCTTCTTGCGGGTCGCGTGGTCATAGCCGCCCAACACGTCCTTCAGGTGCTCCTGCACGCCCGGATAGAGCGAAGTCGGGTGCGGGAAATCAGTCTCGAACATGACGTTGTCGACGCCGATGATCTCCAGCAGATATTTGGGAGCGATCTTCTCGAACCAGAAGGTGCAGAAGAAGTGATCGCGGAAGTAGTCCCAAGGCTGCTTCTTGAGCACATCGCGCTTGATCGGCAGCATTTCGCGGAACTGGTGCTCCAGCGCCTCGACCGCGAAGGGCACCCAGCCCGCGCCGCTTTCGATCAGGCCGATCTTGAGCTTGGGATGCCGGTCGAGGCGACCCGAGACCATCCAGTTACCCAGCGTCGCCGCGTTACCGATCGAGAACATCGTCGCCACCACCGACAGCGTCTGCTCGAACTGGAAGCCTTCCCAGGTCAGGGTGTTGGGATCAATCGCCGCGTTTAGGTGGAAGTTCAGCGGCATGCCGGTCGCCTCGCACATCTCGAGGAACGGCGTCCAGTATTCGTAATTGAAGCTGGGCACGCCGACGCGCTCAGGCGTGTCGGGTAGCACGAAGCCCTTGAGGCCGAGATCGTGGCAGCGCCTCGCCTCGGTTTCGAGCGCCTTCTGGTCCCAGAACGGCAGATGCGCCATGTTGAAGATGCGCTGGCCCGAGGTCTCCTGGAACTCGGCCGAGGCGTCGTTGTAGATCTGGATGACCTTGAGCGCGAGGTCGAGGTCACCCAGGCTCATCAGCGAACCAGCCTGCGTCACGCCGGAATTCTGGAAGCAGATCTGCGCATGGACGCCCATATCGTCCATCGCCTGCAGGCGCGCCTTGAGTTCATGGCCCCCGGGATGCGCCTGCTCCAGCTTCGGGAAGGCCAGGCGCCCGAGCAGCTTGTTGTTGTCGGCGCGAATGACGTTGCCGCCCAGCGTGCCGAAGTCCCGGTCGCCCACGAACCAGCGGTCCGTGCCGTTGACCCGCTCCACGCGGGGCATCTTGTCCTTCCAGCCCGCTGGCGCGCGGCTGGTGAAAAGGTCCGGCGCCTCGGTGATGTGGGTGTCGGTATCGACGATCTTAATACCTTCGAACATCGGGTCGAGGCCACCAGACTGCGAGGCATAATCGACCTCGCGGATCACGCCGCCTTCGCTATATCCATCCGCCGACCAGTACTTGCGCGCGTTCTGCGCCATCTCCTGGGTTTCAGACTCGGCCATCACTCAATCTCCCGAAAAACAATTGCCTCTCATTTCGCAACCGGGCCGGGTTCGCACAATCGCGCAGGGCAACGCCGGGACGATGACTGGCATTGCGAGGCGCGAGACGGCGGGATTGCGTCGCTTGTCTCGCTTGCGGCCCTCTTGTTGCGGAGCGGCCATCCCGGCATCTATTCATCCGGGAGACGAACATGCCACAATCGCGAACGCTTGACGACATCCGCGTGGACTACGAAGCGCCGGACAACGTACCGAAGGACCGCATCGTAGATCTGTCCTTCGCGAACGGCAGCGAGCCTAACGACCTCGTCGATCCCTACGAGCCCTTTGCGTGGCTCAACGGCGAGGATATTCCCCGTCTGCTCTACAATCCGCCGATGCAGCATGGCCTCGGCGCGATTTCGGGCAACCAGCGCGGCAACTGGGTGGTCTCGCACTATGCCGACATCGAGCGGGTCTATACCGACAACGACCACTTCTCGAACGCCGGGACGGCCGAGTTCCAGCGCCTGATCGGCGAGACCTTCAAGTCGATCCCTCTCGCCATCGACCCGCCGGACCACCAGAAGTACCGGCTCTATCTGATGCCGTATTTCAGCCCGGCGCGGATCACCCGCGACCTTGAACCGCGCATCCGCAAGGTCGTGACCGAGATGATCGACGCCGTCGCCGACAAGGGCGAAGTGGACATGGCCTGGGACTTCGGCCGGGTCTATCCGGTGCGCATCTTCATGGGCCTGATGGGCTTTCCCGAAGAGATGTTCGAGCAGTTCCTCGATTGGGAGTGGGAAATCCTGCACTCGGGCGACCTTGCCAGGATGCAGGCGGCGCTGCGCGGAGTTCTCGATTTCCTGCGCGCTTTCATTGCCGAGAAGGAGCGCGCGCCGGACGACCATCTCGTCTCCGCGATCGCCCATGGCCGGATCGAGGGCCGCCCCCCGACCGAGGACGAGAAGATCGGCATGGTCTGGTTCCTCTGGCTCGGCGGGCTCGACACGGTGGCCGCCACGATCGCGCAGATGTTCAGGCGCATGGCGCTCCAGCCGGAAATCCAGCGTGCGATCCGCGAGCGGCCCGAGCTTATCAACGGCGCGGTCGAGGAGTTCCTGCGCACGCAGCCGATCCTCTCGTCCACGCGCACGGCGACGAAGGACTTCGAATGGCACGGGGTTCAGGTGCGCAAGGGCGATTCGTTTCAGTGCCTGAACCCGGCGGGCAACTTCGACCCGGCGCGCTTCGACGATCCGCGCACGTTCGATCCGGAGCGCAAGGCCAACCGGCATTTCACCTTCGTCGGCGGAGTGCACATCTGCCTTGGCGCGCACCTGGCACGGCGCGAGTTGCGGGTACTGCTGGAGGAATGGTTCAGCCGCATACCCGAGTTCCGGGCGAAACCGGGTGCGGATACGACGGTGTTCCCGGGGCTGCTCTCGATCCGTAACCTGCCGCTGGTGTGGGATGTAAAGACCTGAGGCCCACCCCTGCCCCCTCCCGTAAACGGGAGGGGAATGAGAGACCTGCACTTTGCCCTCCCGTTTACGGGAGGGCCGCGAGACTTGTGAGCGCAGCGAACTAGTCGCAACGGGGTGGGCCTAAACCGAAGCCCTCAACCCATCCGATAATCCGGCAACCCGTCCAGCGCATTGCGCAGCGCCTCGCTCCAACTGGTCGACACCGACTGGAAGTACGGGTCCGAAGCGTCGATCCGCCGCTCGTGCCGGGGGGTGAAGTTGTCCCGCTCGATCACCAGCAGGTCAAGTGGCAGGCCCACCGACAAGTTCGCCTTCAACGTCGAATCGAACGACACCGTCATCAGCTTCACCGCGCTTTCGAAGCTCATGTCGCGGTCGTAGCCGCGGATCAGGATCGGGCGGCCGTACTTGGTCTCGCCGATCTGGAAGAACGGGGTGTCGAAGCTGGCCTCGATGAAGTTGCCCTCGGGGTAGATCAGGAACAGGCGCGGTTCCATGCCCTTGATCTGGCCCGCCACGATCATCGAGGCGCTGAAGGTTCCGGCAGCCGCCTTCTGGCCGTTGTCGGTCGCGCGTTCCTCGATGATGTCCTGCAGCAAGTTGCCCACGATCGAGGCGACCTTGAACATCGTCGGTGCCTCGAGCAGCGAATTGTGCCGCTCGGAAGGGGCCTTGGTGCGCTCTTCCAGCTGGCTGATGACCGCCTGCGTGGTGGCGAGGTTGCCCGCCGTCATGACCGAGATGATGCGCTCGCCGGGAATCTCCCAGTGGACCATCTTGCGGAAGGTCGAGATGTTGTCGACGCCCGAATTGGTGCGCGTGTCGCTCATCAGGACGAGCCCGCGATCCAGCATCATGCCGACACAATAAGTCATGGTACTACGTCAAACCCCGTGCAAACCCGTGCCGCCCGTACCCCACCGTGCGGTGAGGGTCTAGCTGCCTTGCGTCTGCTGCTGCCCGCCCTGTGCGGACTGCTGCTGCTGCATTCCTACCCGATTCTCATCTACCGATAGATGAACGTCGAGTCGGGTTTCTCCCGCCCCCATGGCGATGCCGGTGACCGGCGCGGCTTCGGAGTAGTCGCAGCCCGTCGCCACGCGGATATAGCGCTCGTCCGGACAGATCGCGTTGGAAACGTCGAAGCCCACCCAGCCGAGCCCGGGCACATGCGCCTCGGCCCAGCCGTGGCCGGCCTCCTGCTCGACACGGTCATCGATCCGAAGGTAACCGCCGACGTAACGCATCGGCACGTCGAGCATGCGTCCGGCGGCGATGAAGATATGCGCGTGATCCTGGCACACGCCCTTCCCCGCACTGAGCGCCTGTTCGGCAGTCGTTTGCGAATCGGTGGTGCCCGGCACGTATTCCACCTGCTCGCCGATCACGCTCGACAGGGTGTGGAGATAACCCAGGAGGTCCGAACGATCAGCCTCGATTCCGGCGAGGAGCTGCCGCACCTTGGGACCGGGCTTCGTCAGCTTCGTCGGCCGCAGGAAGCACCACAGCGGCATAAGCCCGAAGTTCTGGCCGACGACGCCGTTGTTGTCGACCGTCCGGACGGTGCCCTCGCAAGTCACCACCACCTCCGGCACGCCCGGCTCAATCGAGACGAGATCGACATGATTGTAATGCTGGTCCTCGTAGGACGCCTGAGTGGCCGCGCCCTCCAGCGTCATGCGCCAGTCGAGCACTTCCTGCCCGTGCGTCGACTTGGGCTTGAGACGCAGGCGCTGCAGCCCGTGAGTCACTTTACCGGCGAAGGCATAGCGCGTGGTGTGCTTGACGGTCAGGAGCACTCTTGTGCCCTCCTACTCGCTGAACCGATAATCGGCGGCGATGGCGCTGCTGATCTCGATGGTCTTGCCGATGAAATCCTGCAGGAATTCGTGCAGGCCGGTCTCGAAAATCTCCTCGATCGAGGTCTGATGCAGCCTGGCCCCCGCATCGCGCAGCAATTCGTGCGCCGGAACCTCCACACCGTATTCCTTGGCAAGCCCCGCCATGTTGCTGCGGATCTTGTCATAGCAGAACACAAGGCTGCGCGGGAACTGCCCATCGAGGATCAGGAACTTCGCGATGCCGCGCGGGTCCATCGAACCGGCGTTGAGCCACGAATAGGCCCGGTTGCCTGCCACCGAGCGCAGCAGCGTGTCCCACTGCACATTGTCAAGGCTGGAGCCCACCCACGCCGCCGAGGGCAGCAGGACGTAGTACTTCACATCGAGGATGCGCGCGGTGTTGTCCGCCCGCTCGATGAAAGTGCCGATGCGCGAAAAGTTGAACACCTCGTTGCGCAGCATCGTGCCCTCGAGCGCGCCGCGCACCAACGTCCCGGTGCGGCGGATCTCGCGCAGCACTTCACCCAGACTCGTCTCGCGGACCGGCCGCGCGAGCAGTTCGCGCAAGTTCATCCAGCCTTCGTTGGTGGTCTCCCACACCGCGTTGGTCAGGCTGGTGCGCACCACGCGCGCATTGGTCCGCGCGTTCTCGACCATCGCCAGTACCGAACCGGGATTGTCCTTTTCGCGCAGCAGAAAATTGAACACCTGCGGGCCGGTGAACTCGCTGTGGGTTTCACAATAGGCTTCAAGCTGGCCGGTCGTGGTGAGGACCGACTTCCACTCCTCGTCCTGCGACTGGCGACTGCCCCGCGTCAGCGCGAGGTGAAAGCCCACGTCGATCAACCGTGCGGTATTCTCCGCGCGTTCGAGATAGCGGCTCATCCAGTAGACGCCGTTCGCGCCGCGGCCCAGCATCAGTTCTTGCCCCTGCTCATATCCACCGCGCTCATTCGTCCAGCACCCAGCTGTCCTTGGTGCCGCCCCCTTGCGAGGAATTGACCACCAGCGATCCCTTCTTGAGCGCCACGCGCGTCAGCCCCCCCGGCGTGATGTCGATTCCGTCGGGCGATACGAGCACGAAAGGCCGTAAGTCCACGTGCCGGGGCGCGAGGCCCTCCTTGGTGAAGATCGGCACGGTCGAGAGCGAGAGCGTCGGCTGGGCGATATAGTTGCCCGGCTTGGCGCGCAGTTTCTGCTCGAACTCCGCGATCTCCTTTTTCGAGGAAGTCGGGCCGATCAGCATGCCGTAGCCGCCCGAACCGTGCACTTCTTTGACGACGAGGTCCGCAAGGTTGTCGAGCACGTAGCCTAGCGAATCCGCCTCCGAACAGCGCCACGTCGGCACGTTCTGGAGGATCGGCTTCTCGCCGGTGTAGAATTCGACGATCTCGGGCATGTAGCTGTAGATCGCCTTGTCGTCGGCGATGCCGGTGCCCGGAGCATTGGCGATGGTGACGCCGCCCGAACGGTAGACGTCGAAGATGCCCGCGACGCCCAGCACCGAGTTCGGATTGAAGGTCAGCGGGTCGAGGTAATCGTCGTCCACCCGGCGGTAGATCACGTCGATCGCCTTGTAACCGGTGGTCGTGCGCATGCATACACGCCCGTCCATGACGCGCAGGTCGCTGCCCTCGACCAGTTCCGCGCCCATCTGGTCGGCGAGGAACGCGTGCTCGAAATAGGCGGAATTGTAGATGCCCGGCGTCAGCACCGCCACGACCGGCCGCTTGCCGCCCTTGTAGGCCGCCGGGGCGCAGGCCCGCAGCGAACGGGCGAGGCGGCGCGGATAGTCGGAGACGGGGCGTACCGGAACTTTAGTGAACAGTTCCGGGAACATCGCCATCATCGTCTCGCGGTTCTCCAGCATATAGGAGACGCCGGAGGGCGTGCGGGCGTTGTCTTCGAGCACCATGAAGTCGTCCGGCCCGGTGCGGACGAGGTCGATGCCGACGATATGCGTGTAGACCCCGCCCGGCGGCGTGAAGCCGATCATCTGGCTGAGGAACGCCTCGTTGTTGCGCAGCGCCTCGATCGGCAGGCGGCCGGAACGGATGATCTCCTGACGGTGGTAGAGATCCTGCAGGAAGGCGTTGATCGCCCGCACCCGCTGCTCGATCCCGCGCGTCAGCTTGCGCCATTCGCGCGCGGTGATGATGCGGGGGATCATGTCGAAGGGGATCAGGCGTTCCTCGCCCGCGTCATCCCCATAGACGTTGAAGGTGATGCCGATGCGGCGGAAGAAGCGCTCCGCCTCGGCATCCTGCCGCCTGAGCCAAGTGGTGTCCTGACCGTCGAACCATTGGCGGAATTCTTCGTAAGCGGGACGTACGGAGCCGTCCGCGTTGAGCATCTCGTCGAAGTTCTTGCTGCCCGCAGTCGCCATTGTGACTCCCTGTTGACCGATTGATGCAACAGGAATCGGGACTTGCCAAGCTGTCTCGCTGCAAGTGCGAAATAATTTTAACCAGACGGTGAAGGCGGCGAAATCAGAGCGATTCGATCGTTAATACCCTTCGTGGGG
>NZ_BAAILP010000147.1:91610-95254 GCF_054589055.1 Novosphingobium sp. 11B
TGTCGGCATTATCGTCTATGAATAACATCGCTGCCGGATCATGGCCGAAGCGCTGTGCGGCCAGGTCAAAGATACGCGCATCGGGCTTGAGCAGTTTCTCGTCGCCCGAGACGACGATGTCTCCGAACAGGTCGAACAGCGGCTCTCCGGCGCGGTATTCATGCCAGAACGCGCTAGCGAAGTTGGTGATGGCGAAGAGCGGCACGCCGCCCGCAGCCAGTTCGCGTACGATCTCGTGGCTGCCGGGGACGTTGCCGGGGATCGTCTCGCCGAAGCGCGTGGCGTAGGCGTCGAGCAGGTCGTCGTGCCCGGGAAATTCGGCCTTGCGGGCGGCGACCATCTCGGCGAGGTCGCGGCCGCCGTCGTGCTCGACGTGCCAGTCCTGCGTGACGACGTTGGCCATGAACCAGTCGAGCCGGTCGGGCTCGACGATCAGCTTGCCGAACAGCAGGCGCATGTCCCACTCGATCAGCACCTTGCCGACGTCGAAGACGACAGCATCAATTCCACGGACAGCAGACATGACAAGACCCCCGCGATCGGCGGGGGCCTCATGCACGCAACGAAACCGTCCGCCTGTTATCGCCCGCCGAAGCGGGCGGACAGGATCAGCCCTGGCGGGCCTTGAAGCGACGGTTGGTCTTGTTGATGACGTAAGTACGGCCGCGACGACGGATCACGCGGTTGTCCCGGTGACGGTCCTTGAGCGACTTCAGGCTGTTGCGAATCTTCATGGTCTATCTCGTCCGTGTCATCGTGGCGGTTACCGACCGCCGGAAATTCGAAGTGGCGCCGTTAGTGGTAGCCCGCGACAAAGTCAAGTGTTGCGGGCCGTTGCGGGCACCCGTGCCAACGCCTATCTTCGTTCAGGCGCGGGCAAGTTGCGGCCCGCATAAGATAAAACTTGGGCGCGACGCCACCGAATTCGGACCGGAACACAATGAAATTTCTAAAAGGCGCAGGAATCGCCGCAGGGATCGCAGCCTCGTTGCTCGCTTCCTCGGCGCAAGCCCAGTACGGCCCCGGCTGGGGCGGCGGAATGGGTGGCGGCTGGAACCGGCCCGGCTGGGGCGGCTCGATGCTCGATTCGCCGCGCATGCAGACCCGGTCCAAAGATTCGCGCGAAGGTCATGTCGAAGTAAGCCGCTTCGTCTCGCCCGACGCCGCTGCGGTGGCCGAACTGGGCCATGGTCCTGTCTCGGTCGAATCGGAATCGGGTGACGGTGCCTGGGTCGATGCGGGCGCGCGGCGCGCCTACGAGGCCGCAATCATCGATGCGCTTGTCGGCGCCGGTTACGACACGCTCCATCCCGACACGCCGCAGCCGCAGATTACCAAGCTGCGTATCTCCCGCCAGGTCCTCACCCCGGCCGAGGAAAAGCGCAGCCCCGTCAGCGGCACCGCCGCGATGGAAGTGGGCACGTACGGGCAGGCCTATGGCCTGGGCATCAACATCGACATGACCAAGCCGCGCTCGGCCCTCCTCTCCACCCGGCTCGACGCGCAGATCGTCGATCGCGCCAGCGGCAAGGTGCTGTGGGAAGGCTACGCCACGATCGCCACCCGCGAAGGCGACGACAAGTGGCCCGACGGCATGATCGCCACCAAGCTGGCGGGCGCCCTCTTCGACAACTTCCCCAAGGCCGACGCGATCGGTCCCGACGGGGTCGGCCGCGCGGGATAAGCCGTGCGCGGGCCATCCTTCGACAGGCTCAGAACGAGCATGAGAGGGTTGGAACTGCGTACACTTACGAACGGTTATAACACCCGCTCAGGCCGAGCTTGTCGAAGCCCCTTCGGCAGGGCACTGAGGCCGAGACCAAGGAGCCCGAAACAGAGGGGTCCGGAGGAGGACTTCGAAATCATGCGCACCCTGCCCGCACTGCTTGCCCTCACCGCCGCGCTGGCCCTCAACGCCTGCGTCGCGCCGGTCGGCCCGGTCGAAGTCACCCGCTTCCACGCGCCCGACATGTCGCGCCTCGGCCGCGGCACGATCCGCGTCGAGCCCGCAACCGGGCAGGCCGACAACCTCGAATTCCGCACTTATGCCGCCGCCGTGGCGCGTGAACTGACGCGCATCGGCTATACCGAACCGCTTCCCGGTCAGACCGCCAGCGCGCAAGTCGCGCTGCTGACACTGGAGCGTAACACCTACCAGCCGCAGCGCTCGAACAGCCCGGTGTCGGTCGGCGTCGGCGGCGGGACCGGCGGCTATGGCTCTGGCGTGGGCCTCGGTATCGGCTTCGATCTTTCCGGCAAGCCCAAGGAACAGGTCGAGACGCGCGTGTTCGTCTCCATCCGCGATCGCGCCGCCGCGCCCACTGCCACCGCCTTGTGGGAAGGCCGCGCCGGCTTCGTGGTGCGCGGCGATTCGCCGCTCGCGCAGGCGCCGCTCGGCTCGGCGAAAGTTGCCGAAGCGCTGTTCAAGGGGTTTCCGGGACAGTCGGGCGAAACTATTCAGGTAAAATGACCGACATCCAGATCACCGCTTCGTTCGATTCCGGCAACATCGAAGTCCTCTCCGCCTCCGGCCCCGAGGCGAGCCTCGCGATCCGCAAGGATCACGAATCGGACTTCTTCCAGTGGTTCCACTTCCGCGTCTCGGGCGCGGCGGGCCGCGAACTGGTGCTGCGGATCACCGGCCTCAACGGCTCCGCCTATCCGATGGGCTGGCCCAACTATGACGCCGTCGTCTCCGAGGACCGCGCATACTGGAGCCGCGCGGAAAGCACCTTCGACGAAAGCCGCGACGGCGGCACCCTGACGATCCGCTACGAGCCGGTCGGCGACCTCGCGTGGTTCGCCTACTTCGCGCCCTATTCGATGGAGCGTCACCACGACCTCGTCGCCGCGATTGCCGGTGCTGACGGCGTGTCGCATCGCTCGCTGGGCCTGACCCTCGACGGGCAGGCGATCGACTGCCTCGACATGGGCGACGGGCTGCTGCAGGTCTGGCTCTACGCCCGCCAGCACCCCGGCGAATCGATGGCGGAGTGGTGGATGGAAGGCGCGCTAGACCTGCTCGCCGATCCCGCCAGCTCGGTAGGCCGGGAACTGCGCAAGCGCTGCACCCTGCACGTCGTTCCCAACGCCAACCCCGATGGCTCGCGCCGGGGGCACCTGCGGACCAATGCCGTAGGCGTGAACCTCAACCGCGAATGGGCCGAACCCACGGCCGGGAAGTCCCCCGAAGTGCTGGCGATCCGTGATGCGATGGACGCAACAGGCGTCGACTTCGCCATGGACGTCCACGGCGACGAAGCGATCCCGGCGGTATTCCTTGCAGGGTTCGAGGGCATCCCCTCGCTAAAGCAGGAGCAGCAGGCAGGCTATACCCTCTATGCCGACCTGCTGGAGCGCCGCACGCCCGATTTCCAGACCAAGGTGGGCTACCCACTCACCCGGCCGGGCAAGGGCAACCTGACGATGTCCACCAACCAGTTGGCCGAGCGCTACGGCGCCGTGTCTATGACGTTGGAAATGCCGTTCAAGGACCACAACCCCGCCGCCGACAAGGCGCAGGGCTGGAGCCCGGAACGCTCGGCACAGCTGGGACGCGACTGCATGGCCGCGCTGCTGGAATGGCTGGTGGAGCGCGAAACGGCCTGAGCCGCGTGGTCCCGGATTTGCTCCGGGACCACGCG
>NZ_BAAILP010000148.1:0-1397 GCF_054589055.1 Novosphingobium sp. 11B
GCTACCCATCTGTGGACGCCCGCACGAACGCAAGCGGTATTCGGGAGAATAGGCACGTAGTCGGATGCTGCCATCTGTCCGGCCTCTGATGCAGCACCGGAGGCTGCGGGCCCGTATGGGAGTTCGCGGACTGGAACCACTTCACCCTAAGCGTGCATGTGGCACGGTGGTTAGCACTGGTTCTTCCAGCCCCGTCTCGCCGACTGTTGTGCCATACCCTCCTTCGACCGACTACGTCCTCCGACGACCCCTGGTCCGCTGTGGCTTACGCCGCAGTTGCGACCGGAACTCTGTAATCCTCTTCGCTCATGAGCAACGCCCAGATGATCCGCGCAGTCTTGTTGGCAAGCGCGACGGTCACCAACATGCGCGGCTTCCTGGCCAGCATCTGTTCGAGCCATGATCCTGCCGGAGCGCCTCGTTTGCTCGCCTGTAGCACGACAGCGCTGCTACCGATGATGAGTAGCCGCCTGAGTGTTCGCTCGCCCATCTTCGTGATCGAGCCCAGCTTCTGTTTGCCTCCCGTCGACAATTGCCGAGGTGCGAGACCGAGCCAGGCGGCAAAGTCGCGCCCCTTTGCAAAGGTCTCGGCCGGCGGGGCCAGCGCCGCGATAGCGGTGGCCGTGATCGGGCCCACGCCAGGGATCGTCATGAGCTGTCGCGCGATCGCATCCTCGCGTGCTCGCCGTGCGATCTCTTTGTCGAGATCACCGATCCTGTCGTTCAGTTCCTCCAAAAGATCTAGCATCGTGCGAAACATCGCCTTGGCTGCCTCAGGAAGCGAAGAGCCAATCTCGTCTTCGAGCAGGTCACCAAGCATCGCAACGTGCGACGGCCCCTTTGGCGCCACCCAGCCATACTCAGTGAGGTGCCCTCGGATCGCATTGATCAGTTGCGTACGCTGACGCACCAGCAAATCGCGGGTCCGGAACACCAGCCCGGATGCCTGTTGCTCTTCGCTTTTGATCGCCACAAACCGCATGTTTGGCCGCTGTGCCGCCTCGCAGATCGCCTCGGCATCTATCGCATCATTTTTATGCCGCTTCACGAACGGCTTCACGTAAGTTGGCGCAATGAGCTTCACGTCATGCCCTAGCCCCGTGAGTTCGCGGCCCCAGTGATGCGCGCCTCCGCAAGCCTCGAGCGCCACCGTGCACCGCGGATGCTGGGCAAAGAATTCCAGCAGCTTGGTGCGGCTGATTTTGCGACTGAACAACGCTCGCCCACGCGCATCCGCACCATGCGCATGGAAAACATTCTTGGCGATATCCAAACCGATTGTGGTAACTTCCGACACGGACGCCTCCTCAAGTGGTGTTCAACACCTCCACTATGGCACATCGATGCCGTCGGGGGGCGTCCACCCCATCACCCAAATCCGCCGTCACCCTGAACTT
>NZ_BAAILP010000149.1:0-806 GCF_054589055.1 Novosphingobium sp. 11B
ACCTTGTCCCCGCCCTTGAGGCTGAGGATTTCGCGGGCTTCGGCAGGCGTGGCGATCTCGCCGCCGAGGCCCTCGATGATCTGGCGCACTTTCGTCACCTGCTGCGCGTTGCTGGTCGCAAGCTGGCCCTTGCCGATCCACAGCGAGTCCTCCAGCCCCACGCGCACGTGGCCCCCCATGCTGGCAGCCATCGCCGCCACCGGCATCTGGTTCGCGCCTGCCGCCAGCACCGACCAGCGGTACTGATCGCCGAACAGGCGGTCGGCGGTGCGCTTCATGTGCATCACGTCCTCCGGGTGGGCGCCGATGCCGCCGAGCAGGCCGAAGCAGGTCTGGATGAACAGCGGACCTTCGACCAGGCCCTCCTTCCAGAAGTAGTGCAGGTTGTAGAGGTGCGCGGTATCGTAGCACTCGAACTCGTAGCGGGTGCCGGTCTTGTTCAGTGTTTCAAGGGCATAGCGGATATCCTTGAAGCTGTTGCGGAAGACGAGGTCGTGGCTGGCCTCCAGCATTTCGGGCTCCCAGGCGTGCTTCCATTCCCGATCCTTCTTCAGCATCGGGAACAGGCCGAAATTCATGCTGCCCATGTTGAGGCTGGCGACTTCCGGCTTCCATGTTTCCGCAGGCTTCACGCGATATTCTACCGGCATATAGGGCGAGGCGCCGGTGGTGATATTCACCACCACGTCGCTCGCCTGTTTGATGACCTTGAGGAACGGCGCGAAGTCTTCGGGTTCGTGCACCGGCTTGCCGGTCTGCGGATCGCGCGCGTGCAGGTGGACGATCGCCGCGCCGGCCTCTGCCGC
>NZ_BAAILP010000150.1:0-2299 GCF_054589055.1 Novosphingobium sp. 11B
GAGCGCAGCGAAGCAATCCAGGACGGTTTATGCGGCCCTGGATTGCTTCGCTGCGCTCGCAATGACGATCTGGGGTCACACCCTAGGCGTCGTCGATCTCCGCGATGATCCGGCCCGCTTCGGCGAAAGCGGTGTTGGCGGCGGGCACGCCAGCATAGATCGCGGTCTGCATCAGCACTTCCTTCAGCTCCTCGCGGGTGAAGCCGTCCTGCTGCAGTCCGGAGCGGACGTGGAGCGCGAACTCTTCCCAGCGGCCGAGGCTGGCGGTGATGGCCAGCACGATCAGACGGCGGGTGCGGTCGTCGAGGCCGGGGCGGCTCCAGATCTCCTGCCAGGCGATGCGGGTGATCATCGCCTGGAACTCGGCGTTGAACGGAGTGCGCGCGGCCAGCGAGCGGTCTACCCATGCGTCGCCGAGCACGCGGCGGCGGTTGAGCAGGCCCGCCTCGAACAGGGTCTGGGCTGCGGCATCGGCCTCGGCGCGGTCGGTCAGGAAGCGGATGAGCGCGCCGCCCAGCGCGGCCGGGCTCTCGATCGGCGGGAGGTGCGAGGAATCCAGGTGCACCACCTCGGCACCGGGGATCGCGCGCGCCAGATGCTCGCCGTGGCCGGTGAAGGGGGTGGAGGTGTCCCGGTCGCCCGCGACGATCAGTGTCGGCACGGCGATGGCGGGCAGGCGCTCCGCCAGTTCCATGTCGCGGATCGCCGCGCCGCAGCCCGCATAGCCCGCGTCCGCCATGGCGACAAGGTTCGCGCGCAGGCCCTGCGCAACCGCGGGATGGCTGCGCACGAAGCCGGGCGAGAGGAAGCGCCCCATCGCGAGTTCGGCGATGGCCTGCGTGCCCTGCGCGCGCACGGTCTCCACCCGGGTGTTCCACGAGGCCGCGTCCATGTGCGCCGAGGTGCACACGAGCGCCAGCGCCTCCACGCGGTCCGGGGCGTCGAGCGCCATCTGCATGGCGATCATCCCGCCCAGCGAGACACCGGCGATGGCCGCGCGCGCGATGCCCGCCGCGTCCATCACCGCGGCGACGTCGGCCGCCAGCCCGGCCAGCGTATAGTCGCCATCGGGCGCGTCCGAGGCGCCGTGGCCCCGGGTGTCGATGCGTAGCACGCGAAAATGCGGGAGCAGCGCGGGCAGCGCGGTGTCCCACAGGCCCATGTCGGTGCCGATGGAATTGAGCAGCACCAGCGCGGGGGCGTCGGCGCGGCCGTCCAGCTTCCAGTAGAGCCGGAGCCCGTCATGCATTGCGAAGGGCATGTCTATCCTTTCCGTTCGATCTTCAGCAGCGCGGCGGTGATGCCCGCGCTCTCGCCGATGTCGCGGCCGGGTCCGGCCGCGTCGAGGTTGCGGGCGATGGCGCCTGCGTCGATTTCCAGCCCCTCGGCGACCACGGCCAGCGTATCGAGGCTGCCTGAGGCGAGGCAGAACAGTTCGGCGAGGGCGGGCGCTTCGGCCTGCCATCCGCCGAGGCCGCGCTCTTCCTCCTGCGGCAAGCCGCCCAGCACGCCGGCGACGAGGCCGGGCGCACGGGTGGCGGCGGCAAGGGCGACCTGGCAGCCGGTGGGATTGCGCTTGTGGGCCATGGCGGATGAGCCGCCGCGCCCGGGAATGGCGGGCTCGCGCGCTTCGCCCACGCCGTTCTGGGCGAGCAGGGCGACGTCGCGCGCCATCTTGCCCGCCGCGCCGATCAGGATGCCGAGCGAAGCGGCGATGGCGGCCACCCCGCCGCGCCGCCCGTGCCACGGCGACGACGGCGTCAGGCCGAGCTGGGCGGCCATGCGGCGCGCGACCGCTTCGCCCTTGCCGTCCATACCGGCACGGGTTCCGGCGGCTCCGCCCAACTGCACGCAGGCATGCGCGGCGATCTCGGCGGAAAGGCGCGTGGCGGCCTCGACGATCCCGGCGCGCCAGTGGGCGATGCGCAGGCCGAAGCCGATCGGCAAAGCGTCCTGCAGCAAAGTGCGGCCGATCGCCGGGCGCTTCGCCTCGGCCTGCGCCAGCGCCGCCAGTGCGGCATCGATGCGCGTGGCGTCGGCCTGCAGCAGCGCATGCGCGGCGACGACCTGCCGCATCATCACGGTATCGGCCACGTCCTGGCTGGTCGCGCCCTTGTGCGCCAGCGGGGCCACCTCAGGGGGGAGCGCCGCGCGCAGGCGCGCCACCAGCGGGATCGCGAGGGTGCCGGCCAGCGCCGCCTCCTCGGCCAGCGCCGCCGGGTCGATCTCCAGCGCCGCGCAGGCCAATGCGATGGCCTGCGCGGCCTCGGCGGAGATCACGTCTTCGGCCGCCAGCGCC
>NZ_BAAILP010000150.1:2424-10375 GCF_054589055.1 Novosphingobium sp. 11B
AAGCGCGCTCTCGAACGCGAGGGCATGCGCGATCACTGTCACGTCGTCATGGACGGCGAGCATCGGCGGCGTGGCGGCGGCGCGCTGGGCGATGAGGCGGCTCACAGGTCGAAGAACACCGTTTCCCGCTCGCCCTGAATGACGATGTCGAACCACCACGTCCCGTCCTCGCGGCGGCGGGCGATCAGGGTGTCGCGGCGCTCCTCGGGGACCTGAGCGAGCACCGGGTCGGCCTCGTTGCCCTCCGCGCCTTCGAAATAGAGGCGGGTGGGCAGGCGCTTGAGCACCCCGCGCCCGAACACCGAAACCGCGATGTGCGGCGCCTGCAGCGTGTTGCCCGGTCCCGGAACGCGGCCGGGCATGACGGTGCGGAAGCGGTAGACGCCGCTCTCGTCGGTCGATGCGCGGCCGAACCCGGTGAAGTTCGGGTCGATCGCCAGGTCTTCGCGCGGGTCGTCGGCGCTGCAATAGCGACCGGCGGCGTTAGCCTGCCAGATCTCGATCATCGCGTCGCTGACCGGATCGCCGTTGCCGTCGTAGACGCAGCCCGCCAGCGCGATCACCTCGCCCTCGGGCGCGTCCTTGGGCGCGCTGACGTTGAGGATGTAGTGCGCCTCGGGGAACAGCTCGGGCCGCGCGCCCATCTCGGACGCGCCGACGAGGTCCGCGCCGCCCTTCCACGGCAAACCGTAGTGGAAGAAGGGACCGACCGTCTGCGAGGGCGTCTGGCCGAACAGCGCGGGATCGAGGTTGTCCGCACGGGGAGCGGCGTTGCGGGTTTCCAGATCAGTGGTCATGATGGTCGTCCTCGAACGGGGTCTGGTCGCGGCCCTTGAGCACCACGTCGAACAGGTAGCCGAGCGCCCAGTTGGGCACCGTTGTCGCGATGTCGAAACGGCAGACCATGCGGTTACGGTAGGGCATCGGCACGGCGTTGGCGATCGGGTCGATCTCGATCAGCGGATCGTCGGGGAAATAGAGCTGCGTCACGAGCCGCGTCGAGAAGGCCGGGCCAAGCAGCGAGAGATGGATGTGCGCCGGTCGCCACGCATTCTTGTGGTTGCCCCAGGGATAGGCACCGGGGCGGATCGTGGTGTAGCTGTAGCGGCCCTGATCGTCGGTGATGACCCGGCCAGCGCCGGTGAAGTTGGGGTCCAGCGGCGCGTCCCAGTTGTCCTTGCCGTGGATGTAGCGTCCCGCGGCATTGGCCTGCCAGATCTCCATCACGGTGTTGGGCACCGGCCGCCCCCGATCGTCGAGCACGCGGCCCGAGACGACGATGCGCTGGCCTTGCGGCGGCGCCTTGTGCTGGGCAGTGAGGTCGGCCATCGCGCCGCCCATCAGCCGGTCCCAGCAGCCGGTCGGGCCGGTCGTCTCGGTCAGCGTCTGCTGCAGGGGAAGCGGTGCGAGCGACGGGCTGCGCAGGCCCGTCGAGCGGTAATCCGGGACGAGCGATGGCGGCGATCCCGCATCCTCGAGGGCATAGGGCAGAACTTCAGTCACGGGTCATGGCTCCGGAACGGGGTTGATTGGAAGGGGCTGTCATCAGGCGGTGCCCATGGGAAGGCCGACGTAGTTCTCCGCCAGCGTGCGCTGGGCGGCGCGCGAGCCGCGGATATAGTCGAGTTCGGCGGCCTGGATGCGGCGGGCGAAGCCGTCCATTTCCGGGAAGCGGTGGGTGATCGAGGTGAACCACCAGGAGAACCGCTCCGCCTTCCACACCCGGGCGAGGGCGCGGGCGGAGTAGCCGTCGAGCCTGGCCTGGCTGCCGCCGCGATAGTGCTCGACGAGCGCTTCACCCAGGAACATGACGTCGGAAACCGCGAGGTTCATACCCTTGGCCCCGGTCGGCGGGACGATGTGCGCGGCGTCCCCGGCAAGGAACAGGCGGCCCCAGCGCATCGGCTCCGACACGAAGGAGCGCAGCGGCGCGATCGACTTCTCGAAGCTGGCTCCGCGCGTCACGCGCGACGCCGCCTCGGGGCCGATGCGTAGGCACAGTTCGTCCCAGAAGCGTTCGTCGGGCCAGTCCTCGATGCTCTCGTCCAGCCCGCACTGGATGTAATAGCGGCTGCGCGTGGCCGAGCGCATCGAGGCGAGGGCGAAGCCGCGTTCGTGGTTGGCGTAGATCAGTTCGTGGTCGGCGGGCGGCACGTCTGCAAGGATACCGAGCCAGCCGAAGGGATAGACCCGCTCGAAGGTACGCAGGACATCGGCGGGGATGCTGGCGCGGCTGACGCCGTGGTAGCCGTCGCACCCGGCCACGAAGTCGCAGCGCAACTCGTGCGCCTCGCCGTCCTTGTGCCAGCGGACCACGGGGGCATCCGTGTCGAGGCCCTCCAGCGTGACGTCTTCGGCGTTCCATTCGATCCGCAGGCCGCGCGCGGGGGCGGCTTCGAACAGGTCGTGCATGACTTCCTGCTGGCCGTAGACGGTCACCGCGCTGCCGCCGGTCAGTTCGGCCATGTCGATGCGGAACAGCGAACCGTCGAGCGAGATCTGCGTGCCGCCGTGGACGAGGCCCTCGCGATCGAGCCGCTCGCCGAGGCCGAGGCGGTGCATCAGGTCGGTGGTGACCTGTTCGAGCACGCCCGCGCGCACGCGGCCCTCGACGTAGCGGCGGTCCCGCCGCTCGATGACGATGGCGTCGATGCCCTCTGCCGCAAGCAGATGTGCGAGAAACATACCGGCCGGGCCGGCACCGATGATGGCAACGCTGGTGCGCATGAAAATCCTCTCCTGAGCTGTCAGGGGCTTGTCGACGTGGCCCGCTGCAGCTCCGTGCTGTGTCGCCATCCTACTCCTGCGACCCGCGATGGACATGGCCGCGCCGACATATTACTTGGACGAAACGACAGCCCGCAAGGTGAGCGCTCTTGAGCAAGCATACGGTCCCTTCCTTCTACCTCTACGGAGAAGCGCCAAGGCTGGTGCACAAGGACTTCGTCCACGTCGAAGCGCTGGTCGACCGGTCACGCCCCAGCGAATGGACGATCCAACCGCACGCGCATTTCGAGCTGAACCACATCTTCGTTCTGCTCTCCGGCGGCGGAGCGATGAAGGCGGACGGCGCCCTGCTGCGGATCGAGGCGCCGGGCTTCCTGCTTGTGCCTGCATCGACCGTGCACGGCTTCGAATGGCTGGAGGACAGCGAGGGCTTCGTCGTGACCGTGGGTAGCAGCTACGTCGCCGACCTCAACGCTGCTGACGAAACCCTCGCCGACCTCTTCGCGCGGCCAAGGGCGGTCGGCCTCGCGGCCGGGGAAGTCGAGCACGTGCGCCGGATCGTCGCCGACCTCGTGCGCGAGTTGAACTGGGCTTCGGTGGGGCACCGCGCGGCGGTCAGCGCGGCGATGCTCTCCCTGCTAGTGGTCGCCATCCGCAGCATGGACGCGCCGGCGGCAGCGGGAGCGCGCGCAGGTGTCCACGCCTCGACCGTCGCGCGCCTGCGCGAACGGATCGAGCGGCGGTTCCGCCTGCGCGAGCCGATCTCGAGCCACGCCGCCGCGCTGGGGGTGAGCGAGACCGCCTTGCGTGCTGCCTGCGCCAAAGTGGCGGGACGCTCGCCCGGCGAGATGCTCGACGAGCGGGCCTTGCTGGAGGCGCAGCGGGCGCTGCTCTACACGAACCTGTCCATATCGGAGATTGGGTTCTCGGTCGGCTTCGCGGATCCGGCTTATTTCAGCCGGTTCTTCCAGCGCAAGCTCGGCCTGTCTCCGCGCGCCTACCGCACGAAATTTGCTTCCCGGGCCGTGGTCCTGCTCGATTGAATGCCGCCTTCGCGGGAATGACGGCGCTACGATCCTCGATTGTCATTGCGAGTGCAGCGATCGAGGAGTGCATTCAGAATTGCAGCCGGAAGAAGCCTTTATATTGGTCAGGTCATTTTTCGGCCGAAGGAAAAGCGCCTGATGGTATTCCTTACGCCGGGCATGGCGTGACGGCTAACGCCCCGGCATTATTCCACGCAAGCTAGTTATCTGATGTATTGTGTCGATGAGGTAGGGCCAATATGGAAGGGGAGTAAAGCGAGTCAGGGGGCGTTGCTCCGCCCGGCTCTCAAGGGAGAACGCTGTGAAGATCATTTCGGCCAAGGTCATCGTGACCTGCCCTGGTCGCAATTTCGTGACGCTGAAGATCACGACAGATCAGGGCGTGTACGGGATCGGCGACGCCACCATGAACGGGCGCGAAAAGGCCGTCGTCGCCTATCTCGAAGATCACGTGGTTCCGTGCATCATCGGCATGGACCCGCGCCGGATCGAGGACATCTGGCAGTATCTCTATCGCGGTGCCTACTGGCGCCGCGGCCCGGTGACGATGCGCGCGATCGCGGCCGTCGACGTCGCCTTGTGGGACATCAAGGCCAAGATGGCGGGCATGCCGCTCTATCAGCTGCTCGGCGGCCGCAGCCGCGACGGCGTGATGTGCTACGGTCATGCCAACGGCGCCGACATCGCCGAGACGGTCGATGCGGTCGGCCAGTACATCGATCTTGGCTACAAGGCGATCCGCGCGCAGACCGGTGTGCCGGGCATCAAGGATGCCTACGGCGTCGGACGCGGCAAGCT
The DNA here is from genome assembly GCF_054589055.1 of Novosphingobium sp. 11B. Classification (NCBI taxonomy): domain Bacteria; kingdom Pseudomonadati; phylum Pseudomonadota; class Alphaproteobacteria; order Sphingomonadales; family Sphingomonadaceae; genus Novosphingobium; species Novosphingobium sp. 11B. The sequence goes on from NZ_BAAILP010000150.1 coordinate 6,996, forward strand.
GTTCTACGAGCCGGCCGACGCCGCGCTTCCGTCGGTCACCGGCTGGGACACGCGCAAGGCGCTGAACTACGTGCCCAAGCTGTTCGAGAAGCTGCGCGAGACGTACGGCTTCGACCATCACCTGCTGCATGACGGTCACCACCGTTACACCCCGCAGGAAGCCGCGAACCTCGGCAAGATGCTGGAGCCGTACCAGCTGTTCTGGCTGGAGGACGTGACCCCGGCCGAGAACCAGGAGGCGTTCAGGCTGATCCGCCAGCATACGGTGACGCCGCTGGCGGTGGGCGAGATCTTCAACACGATCTGGGACGCCAAGGACCTGATCCAGAACCAGTTGATCGACTACATCCGCTGCACGATCGTCAGCGCGGGCGGCGTCACGCACCTGCGCCGCATCGCTGATCTTGCCGCGCTCTACCAAATTCGCACCGGCAGTCACGGCGCGACCGACCTATCGCCGGTGACGATGGGCACGGCGCTGCACTTCGACACCTGGGTTCCGAACTTCGGCATCCAGGAATACATGCGCCACACCGAGGAAACCGACGCGGTCTTCCCGCACGACTATCGCTTCGCGGCGGGCGAGCTGTTCTGCGGCGAGACCCCTGGCCACGGCGTCGATATCGACGAGGAACTGGCGGCGAAATACCCCTACAAGCCCGCCTACCTGCCGGTCGCCCGGCTCGAGGACGGGACGATGTGGAACTGGTAAGAGGCGGCAGCGTGGCAAGGATCGTCTGCCTCGGAGAGGCGATGGTGGAACTGTCCGGCTCGGCGGGAGCATGGGGCGTGGGGTTTGGCGGCGATACGCTGAACACCGCCATTCATCTCGCCCGCGCCGGGCATGACGTCGCCTACATGACCGCGCTGGGCACGGATGCCTTCAGCAATGGACTGCGCACGGCATGGACGGCGGAGGGGGTCGATTGCGGTCTCGTCCTGACGCATCCCTCGCGGCAGGCCGGGCTCTACGCCATCACCACCGACCCTGCGGGCGAGCGCAGTTTCACTTACTGGCGGGAAACCAGCGCGGCGCGGGCGCTGTTCGAACTGGAAGCCGTTGATGCCGCGATGGACGTTGCCGAAACAGCGAATCTTCTGTGCTTTTCGCTGATCTCGCTGGCGATCCTGCCGCCGCAGGGGCGGCGGGACCTGCTCGCCCTGGTCGGGCGGGTGCGCAATTGCGGCGGTCTGGTTGCCTTCGACGGCAACTACCGCCCGCGCTTATGGGAATCTCCCGAGGCAGCGGCGCGCATGCGTGACGAGGCGATCGGCCTTGCCGACATCGGCCTGCCGACTTTCGAGGACGAGGCGCTGCTGGACGGCGCAACCTCGCCGCAGGCGGTCGCTGCGCACTGGCGGCGGCTCGGTTGCGGCGAGGTCGTAGTCAAGCTGGGCGCGCAAGGCTGCCTCCTGCCCGACGCAACGGCTTGCCCGGTGCCGAACGCCCTGAGCCCGGTCGATACCAGCGGCGCCGGAGACGCCTTCAACGGCGGCTACCTCGATGCCCGCATGCGGGGCGTTCCGGTTGCGGAGGCGGCACTCGCCGGGCACCGGATGGCAGGCTGGAACGTCATGCGACGCGGCGCGATCCCCCCGCGGGACCCGGCAGCGCCCTATATCGCACCGGAAAATTGGTAAGACATGTTGCGGGCGCCCGCGGCTTGTGACATTCATCGGGGATGGCGGAACGCTTGAAACTGTATCAGCGCGTGGCGCAAGAGATCGAACAGCGCATCGGAAGCGGGCAATATGCGGCCGGCAGCCGGCTGCCTGCGGAGCGTGATTTTGCCGAGCAATTCCAGGTCAGCCGTCCCACGATCCGCGAAGCGATGATCGCGCTCGAGATTCGGCAACTGGTGGAAGTGCGCCATGGCTCGGGCGTCTACGTGGCCGAGGAAATCCCTGCCGACCGCACTCCGGCCGAACTCAACGTCGGCGCGTTCGAACTGATCGAGGCGCGCATCATGTTCGAGGGTGAGGCCGCCGCGCTCGCCGCGACCGTCATGTCCGACGAGGAAGTGGCGCGTGTCGGCGAAATCCTCGAACGGATGGAGGCACTCGATCCCGCGACGGCGGAAGAGCTTGTGCTTGACCGGCAGTTCCACATGGCGATTGCCGAAGGCACGCAAAGCTCGCTGGTGGCCCAGACCGTCGAACACCTGTGGGACCTGCGCGAACAGTCGCCGCTGTGTCGCCACATGTTCGAGCAGGCGCGGCAGGTCGGCATCAACCCGCGCCCCGACGAGCACCGCCGGGTCTACGACGCGCTCGTCCAGCGCGATCCCGAGCAGGCGCGCTCCGCCATGCGCGCCCATCTGATGCGCGTTTCGGAGGACCTGCTGGCCGTCACCGAACTCCAGTTGATCGAGAAGGCCAGGCAGGAGATCGGCGAAAAACGCCGCCGCATCCGCGCGTAGCCGGCCGGCGGCGGCCTGGTGTCGAAGCGGACATCGAAGGGCATTTGACGCGCCTGCCGGTGCTCGCTACCGCAAGCCGCGATGATTGCCCTTCTGTCTCCCGCCAAGACGCTCGATTTCGAGCGTGTGCTCCCGCCGCTCGCCGTTTCGACCCCGCACTTCGAGGAGGAGGCGACCAGCCTTGCGCGCTCGGCCGCGAACCTCACGCAGAAGCGCCTTTCCGAGCTGATGCATATCTCGCCGCGTCTGGCGAAGCTGAACGCCGACCGTTTTCGCGACTTCCCCGAACTGCCCGAGCGGCAGGCGCTGTTCGCCTTCGCCGGAGACGTCTACACCGGGTTCGAGGCGCATACGCTGGACGAGCCGGGCGTGACTTTCGCGCAGGATCACTTGCGCATGCTCTCGGGCCTCTACGGGCTGCTGCGCCCGCTCGACACGATCAAGCCTTACCGCCTCGAAATGGGCACTCGCTGGGCGCCGCGCCACAAGTCCCTGACCGACTGGTGGGGCGACCGCATCGCCGCGCTGCTGCGCGAACAGGTGGCGGAGGAAGGATCGGGGGTCGTGCTCAACCTCGCCAGCCAGGAATACTTCGCCGCCGTCTCCGGGCGCCTTTCCGGCATCCGGGTGATCGAGGTCGAGTTCCGCGAGCCCGGCCCCAACGGCCCGCGCTTCATCAGCTTCAACGCCAAGCGTGCGCGCGGCATGATGGCGCGCTGGATGTGCGAGCACCACATCACCGACGTCGATGCGATGCGCGGCTTCGACACCGACGGCTACCGCTTCGATGCCGAGGAGAGCGACGCCGACCGCTGGCGCTTCACGCGCGCCTGACGGGGACGCCGCTGCCTTCGGTAGTTCATGGGAAATGCCCATCCGGGCATTTCCTTGCGGCACCGGCCCGCTCCCCCACCCGATCACCCTCAGGATACTACCGTTGGGTGGTCGGGTGGGGGAGCG
>NZ_BAAILP010000151.1:0-14662 GCF_054589055.1 Novosphingobium sp. 11B
CCCGGACCTGATCCGGGACCGCTTGCCTTGAGCGACCTTGCTCTCGGCAAGGCGTCTCGCCGACCGCATCCGCCTAAAGACAGCCACCGGTCCCGGATCAAGTCCGGGACGACGAAAACGGCAGGGGAAATTGACCTTCCCCCCCGCACCACCTAAATCGCGCGCATGCGGATCGACTTCACCAAGATGCACGGCCTGGGCAATGACTTCATCGTGCTCGACGGCCGCGTGCACGCGCTGCCCCCGGTGGACGCCGCCTTCGCCTCGGCGCTGGCGGACCGCCACACCGGGATCGGCTGCGACCAGCTCATCGTCCTCGAACCCTCGATGGACGCCGATTTCCGCATGCGCATCTTCAACGCCGACGGCAGCGAGGTCGAGGCTTGCGGCAACGCCACGCGCGCGGTCGGCCTGCTGCACGGTGAACCCGCCCGGATCGAGACGCTCGGCGGGCTCGTCATCTCCACGCCCACCGATGGCGGCATCAGCGTCCAGATGGGCAAGCCGCGCTTCGACTGGAACGCGATCCCCCTCGCCTACGCCATGGACACCCACGCCATGCCCGTCGCGTGGGAGGAACTGGTGAACCCGATCGCGGTCAACGTCGGCAACCCGCACGTCATCTTTTTCGTCGCCGATCCCTACGCGATCGACATGGCCCGCATCGGCCCGATGATCGAGACCGACCCGCTGTTCCCCGAGCGCATCAACGTCAACGTAGCTGGCATCACCGCGCGAGACGCGATCACCCTGCGCGTGTGGGAGCGCGGCGCGGGCCTCACGCGCGCCTGCGGCACCGGCGCCTGCGCCACCGCGATCGGCGCGATGAAGCGCGGCCTCGTCGACCGCCGCGTCACCGTGACGCTGCCCGGCGGCCCGCTGGTGATCGAGTGGCGCGAGGACAACGAGATCGTCATGACCGGCCCCGCGACCGAAGCCTTCCGCGGCTCCTTCGACGCCGCCGATTTCGGAGCGCACATCAGGATCGCCATTTGACCGTCGAGGTCCATTCGCTCGGCTGCCGCCTGAACCTCGCCGAAAGCGAGTCCCTGCGCGGGATGCTGGGTGAGGCGGACGACCTCGTCGTCATCAACTCCTGCGCGGTCACGGCGGAAGCCGTGCGCCAGACCCGCCAGGCCATCCGTCGCGCCCGCAAGGCCCGTCCCGACGCGCGCCTCCTCGTCACCGGCTGCGCGGCCGAAGTCGAGCGCGAGGCGCTAGCGGCGATGCCCGAGGTGGACGGCCTCATCGCCAACACCGCCAAGCTCGACCCGCGCGCCTGGAACGTGCCGCTCGCCACGCGAGCGCCGGAAACCCGCGCCCACACCCGCGCCTTCGTGCAGGTACAGAACGGCTGCGACCACGCCTGCACCTTCTGCGTCATCCCGCAAGGCCGAGGCCCGAGCCGCTCGCGCACCGTCACGCAAGTGCTGGACGACGTGGCCCGCCACCTCGACGCAGGCGTACAGGAAGTGATCCTCACCGGCGTCGATCTCACCTCATGGGGCGACGACCTGCCCGGAGAGCCGCGCCTCGGTACGCTGGCAGAAGCGATCCTTACCCGCTTCCCCGACCTGCCGCGCCTGCGCCTCTCCTCGATCGACGGCGCCGAAGTGGACGACCTGCTGTTCGACCTCCTCGCCTCGGAGGCCCGGGTCATGCCGCATGTCCACCTTTCGCTGCAGCATGGCCACGACCTGATCCTCAAGCGCATGAAGCGCCGCCACTCTCGCGCCGACGCGGTGAACCTTGTCGCAGGCTTGCGCGCCCGCCGCCCGGAGATCGCCATCGGTGCCGACCTCATCGCCGGTTTCCCCACCGAGGACGACGAGGCGCACGCCGCCAACCTGTCGATCATCGAGGCGCTGGGCGTCGTCCACGGCCACGTCTTCCCCTACTCGCAGCGCCCCGGCACTCCCGCCGCGCGCATGCCGCAGGTGGAGCACGCGACGATCCGCGCCCGCGCCGCGCAGTTGCGCGCAAAGGTCGCGGAAACCCGCGCATCGTGGCTTGCCGCGCATCTGGGCTTGCCGCTATGGGTGCTCGCCGAAAGGGGCGGGAGCGGCCACGCGGCTGACTTCGCGCCCGTCCGGGTTCCCCCCGGCACGCCGCCCGGCGCGCTGGTGGAAGTGACCCCGACCCGAATTGTCGAAGGAATGCTGGAAGCATGAGTACCCCTGACCCCCAGCAGAACGAGGGGGCATCAAGCGACTGGTCCGACCGTCTCTTCGGAGGCTTTCGCCAGACCTCGCAGCGCCTCGCGGGCAACCTCGCGGGCCTTGGCGGCGGCACCCGCCTGACCCCGGCGCAACTCGATGCGCTGGAAGACGCGCTCATCATGTCCGACCTCGGCCCCCGTGCCGCCGCCCGCATCCGCGACCGGCTGGCCGAGGAACGCTTCGAGCGTGATGCCGACGAACGCGCCATCATGGAAGTCGTCGCGCGCGAGATCGCCGAGATCCTGCGCCCGGTCGCCAAGCCGCTCGACATCGTCGCCTTCCCGCGCCCGCAGGTGATCCTCGTGATCGGCGTCAACGGCTCGGGCAAGACCACCACGATCGCCAAGCTGGCGCACCTGTTCCAGGAGCAGGACTATTCGGTCATGCTGGCAGCCGGAGACACCTTCCGCGCCGCCGCGATCGGCCAGCTCAAGGTCTGGGCGGATCGCCTGTCGATCCCCATCGTCACCGGCCCCGAGGGCGGTGACCCCGCCTCGATCGTGTTCGACGGCCTCAAGGCCGCGACCGAACAGGGCATCGACGCGCTGATCGTCGATACCGCCGGGCGTCTCCAGAACAAGCGCGAGCTGATGGACGAACTGGCCAAGATCCGCCGCGTCCTCGGCCGCCTGAACCCCGCCGCGCCGCACGACGTCGTGCTGGTGCTGGATGCCACCAACGGCCAGAACGCGCTTTCGCAGATCGAGATCTTCAAGGAAGTGGCGGGCGTTTCCGGCCTCATCATGACCAAGCTCGACGGCACCGCGCGCGGCGGCGTCCTCGTCGCGGCGGCGGAGCAATACGGCCTGCCGATCCACGCCATCGGCGTCGGCGAGAAGATCGACGACTTGCGGCCCTTCAACCCCGACCTGCTCGCGCGGGTCATCGCGGGGATCGCGTGATGAGCGCCGCCGAAAAGAAGCCCAAATCCAGCTGGCTGAACCTCGTCGTCGATTTCGGGCCGCTGCTGGTGTTCTTCCTCGCCTACCGGCACTTCTCGCCCGAGGGCGACGGCAATTCGATCGCCACCGTCACCGCCGTCATCAAGGGCACGATCGCCTTCATGGTGGCGACCGTAGCGGCGCTGATCGTGTCGAAGTGGCGGCTCGGCCATGTCTCGCCGATGCTGTGGCTGACGACGGTGCTGATCCTCGGCTTCGGCGCGCTGACAGTGGTGTTCCGCAATGCGATCTTCATCCAGCTCAAGCCCACCGCCGTCTACCTGATGTTCTCGGCCGTGCTGTTCGTGGGCCTGTGGCGCGGCAAGGCGATGCTCAAGTACCTGCTGCAGGCTGCCTTCGAGGGGCTGGACGACGCCGGCTGGATGATCCTGTCGCGCAACTGGGCGTGGTTCTTCCTGGTGCTGGCGGTGCTGAACACGGTGCTGGTCTATACCGTCAGCTTCGACACGTGGCTGCAGGCCAAGCTCTGGGGCTTCACGGTGCTTTCGTTCCTGTTCACGTTCTCGCAGCTGCCGATGGTGCTGAAGCACGGCATGGGCGAAAGCGCGAAGGAAGAACTGGTCGAGAACCCGCCGCACGATTGAACTCGACCTACCGTCCGCGACATCAGGCCGTCCGCGCGCAGAGGGCGCATGCATCACATCACCCCGCCTGCCCGCACGATCATCGTCGTGGGCCGCACCGACAAGACCCGCGATTCGGGCGATATCCAACGCATCCTGCTGATGCTGGAAGCACAAGGGTTCAAGGTGCACTGGTTCGTATCCGACTATACCCGGTCTTACGAGGACATCGGTGCGCGCATCGTCGCCAGATGGCCCCGACTGTGCTGGCGGGACCGCGACACCGCGCCGCGCCGCATGCTACGCATGCTGCTGCGGCTCGTGCTGGTGGTGCTGGATCAGCACCGCTACGACCACCTCTACACATTCCTCCACGGCCGGTCTGCCAACGACGCGCGGCAATTGCGACGAATGCTGGATGCGATGGGTGATCATGCCGCCTGCATCGTGACACATTCTGCAGGCGGCATCTCGGCCACCAGTGTCGCCGATCATCGCGCAATCGCCCGCATCGTCTGCTTCGCGTACCCGTTCCGGCATCCGGAGCGCCAGCCACAAGCCTACCGGACGGCGCACCTGCCTGCCGTCACCAAGCCGCTGCTGATCGTCCAGGGCGATGCCGACGACTATGGCGCCGACCCGTCCGACTTCCGACGCCACCTGCCCCCGAGCGCGCGCGTGGTATCGCTCGCCTGCGGTCATGACTGCGACCGACTACGATCCTCCGAGTTCAGCCGCGCGTGGGCGGCGGTTTCCGGTTTCTTGGAGATGCAGTCCGAACAGACATGAGGGTGTTCCCGAAAACCTGCGTCTTTCCTACAAAGGTACGGCCACGATACTGTCGGCAGCCGCTCAGGCCATGAGCGGACCGCGAATGCACATAGTGACACCTTGTTGTAATGCAGGCGCGCACAAAAAAAGCCTCCGCCCAAGGACGGAGGCTTCTTGATCCCACCCGCAAAGGTGCGGAAAATCAGATCCCGGCGATCGCCTGGTCCACCAGCGCCTTGTCGGCGGCGGCGGAATGGTTCGCGGCGATCAGGCCCTTCGCGGCAGCGGCGGCGGCAGCGGCAGCCTGATTGCGCAGCTGGGTCACGGCAGCGAACTCGGCTGCGGTAATCTTGTCCTGCGCCATCTTCTCGCGGCGGGCGATGGTCTCGGTGGTGTCCGCCTCGGCCTTGGCGACGATCGCCTCGGCTTCGTGACGGGCATGGTCGAGCATCGCGGCGGCGTCCTTCTCGGCGTTCGCGATCTTGCTCGCGTATTCCGAACGAAGGACTTCCGCTTCGGCGCGCAGCGACTTGGCTTCGGCGAGTTGGGCCTTGATCTCGGCGATCTTGCCGTCGAGACCCTTGCCGATCATCTTCGGCACGCCTTTCCAGGCCAGGATCGCGAGCAGCACGATCATCGAGCTGCTGACGACCGCGACCGGCGGCGCGAAGCCGAGGAACAGCGGTTCGGCGTGATGCTCGGTCGAAGCGTGCGTACCTTCGGCACCCGTCACTTCGGCGGCTTCATGGTCGAGGCCGTGCTCGACGGCGGCGTTGGCGTCAGCCATGGACCAGGTTCTCCTTCACGGCGCCGCGCACGACGTCGTCGCCCAGCGACAGGCCGGCGATGCGGCTGACGATGTCGCGGGTCGCCTCGGCGGCCACGGTCTCGATATCGTCGGCAGCGGCACGGCGCGCCTCGGCGATGCGGGTTTCCGCACCGGCTAGGGTGGCGTCGATCGATGCCTGGGCAACGGCGAGGCGCTGCTCGGCAGCGGCTGCGGCCTTGGCGCGGGCGTCGGCGATGGTGCCCTGCGCCGAAGCGCGGTTGGCGTTCTCGCGGGTGCGCCAGGAGGCCTCTTCGGCATCGGCCTGGGCACGAGCGGCTTCGGCTGCCTTGAGGTCGGCGGCGATCTGGTTGTCACGGCTGGCGACGGTGTCCATCACCTTCGGCACCATGCCCCGTCCAACGACGAAGAAGGTGATACCGAAGAAGATCAACAGCCAGAAGATCTGGCTGGAGTAGAACTCGCCTAGCTGAGCGATCTGAGGCATGGGTTCAGCCCTGTCTCGAAGGAAGCCGGAAAAAATCTTGCCGGAAATCCCGGCCGCCTCACCAAAGGGTCAGGGCGGCCGGAAATCCGGTCAAACGCGAGCGATCAGGCGAAGATCAGCAGCGCGGCAATGACGAACGAAAGCAGGCCGAGAAGCTCTGCACCGGCGAAGCCGATGAACAGGCGACCCTGCTGGGCGTCAGCGGCGCCCGGGTTGCGCAGCGCGCCTTCGAGGAACTTGGCGAAAACGTTGCCCACGCCGATCGAGGCGAGGCCGGCGCCGATTGCAGCGAAACCGGCTCCGAGCAGCTTTGCAGCTTCTGCGTCCATATCAAAAACTCCCTTTGGTGTGCCCGCAAGTGAGGCGAAAAAAGATGATCAGTGAAGGTTCTCGGCGTCGTTGAGATAGACGCAGGTGAGAAGAGCGAAGACGTAAGCCTGGATGCCGGCGACCAGCAGTTCCAGCGCGCAGATGCCGACCATCAGCACGAAGCTGGGAATGCCGGCGATCGCGAACATGATCGGGCCGTTGTTGCCGCCCGAGATCACGAAGCTGGAGAGCACTTCGAGCAGCACGTGTCCGGCCATCATCGCGACGAACAGTCGCAGGCCGAGGCTGAACGGGCGCACCAGGAACGAGATCAGCTCGACCACGAAGATGATCGGGATCATCAGCGCCGGCGTACCGTGCGGCACGAAAAGCGAGAAGAAGTGCAGCTTGTGCTTGGCGAAGCCGACGATCAGCACGATCGAGAACGACAGCACCGCAAGAACGCCCGTGGCCGAGAAGTGGCTGGTGAAGGTGAAGGCGTGAACGCCCAGCACGCCCAGCGGCATCAGGCCGAGGAAGTTCGCGAAAAGGATGAACATGAACAGCGAGAAGATGTACGGAACGTACTTCTTACCGTTCTTGCCGACGTTCGCGGCGAGCATGCCGTCGATGAAACCGGTGAAGGTTTCCACCGCCATCTGCCAGCGACCGGGCACCAGTTGACGCTTCATGCCGCCCGCAACGAACACGATCAGCGCGAGGGTGGCGATGGCCATCCACAGCGCACTGTTGGTGAAGGCGATATTGTAACCGGCAATGTTCCAGTCCGCGCCCGCCAGCTTTTCAAGCTGGAACTGGTGCATCGGATCGAGCTTCGCTTCGGCTGCCACGCGATTACCCCTGTCGCCTATTGAACTACAGCGCCCCACTCCCCAATTCGCGGGTCAGTCAGGACGCTGGTTCGTAATCCTTAGTATGTTCCTGAAGGCAATACCAATTCCCACGAACAGCATCACCATCAGACTCAAGGCCATATATCCGCTGAAATGGCCGATGAGCCATCCCAGGAACAGACCGCCCGCGACACCTCCCAGCAATTCCGAAAGCACCCGGTTGCCCATGCGATAGCTCGCATCGGTTTCCGCGCCGGCCTTCGGTCGGTTGCGTTCCTCTTCCCGCTCGCGAAGGGCCTTCAGCCTTTCGTCGAGCGAATCGATGCGCGCATCCTCGCCAACAGGGTCTCGTGCAGGTTGCTCGTCGGTCATGTCACGTCCTCCTCACGATGACAGGAACGTTAGACACAAACGACGGCTGCCCGCCAAGAGCACCGGCCCCTTAGGGTGGGGCTTATCCCGAGTCAACCGGGGCGGCGGCTCCTCAGCGCCTGTTGTTGACAGGACACGGGGCGAAGATGCGACACGGATGAAGTAGAACTGCGGCGATCCACCCAATACCGCAATGGCGATGCAGCCGGAATGGACGCGAAAAAGGCCGGAAAAGCGTGCCCGCCTCCGGCCTTTTCTTGATTCGTCAGTGCGGTGACGAAAGTGTTGAACGCCTGTGACCTAGTACTTTTGGCCGCGCCCCGTTTTCACCGCCTCACGGATATCAATGTCACGGGCAGCGCGGGTCCAATTCCGGCGCACCGGCGCCGCGCGTCTTCCACGAACCGTCGAGGCCCTGGTACTTCTCGCCGGGCTTGGTGTCGCGGATCAGCTTGCAGCCGGTGGTGAAGGCGTATTCCTCGATGGTGCTCTTGCCCTGGGCGGCGGTGGTGTAGACCGAGCGGCGCTTGTTGTTGATGTCGCGGACCATGGCGGAGATGTCCCCGCCGCCGCTGATCACGCCGAGATAGCCGTCGCGCTGCTCGCCGACCTGCCCGGCCGCGCGCGCAGCGACGTATTCCGGCGAGCGCTGCGCATAAGCCGTGGACGCACCGGCGACGGCGAGAACCGTTACAGCTGCGGCGGCAATGAAACGAATGCTCGTCATCAGAAAATGCCCTTGTTCTCGTCCACCGTCTTGGCCGCGTCGGCGGCTAGGCGGTAGACGACTTCCTGCCGGATGTTGATGTTGAGTTCGATCACGATCGGCTTGTCGGGGGCTGCAACCTGAATGCAGCCTCCGAGACCGAAAGCGACCGCCATCACCGTCGCGGCCATCATTGCGGCGCGAACGGCGCGCCTGCCGGACCGTGTGCCCACCTGCTGCTCTGTCGAATACCCGTCGATCATCACCGGGCTTGTCGCAGCCGGAGGGCTTCCGGTCAATTCCGAGGGCATCATGGCTTTTTCTCGCTGACTGGAGGCTGAATAGCGCCGGATGGAGCCGAAGTCGGTTTGGGGGGCGCCAGATTGAGCGTCGCATCGGGCGCGGTGGTCGAGCGCGTCCCGTCCGTATTGAGCAGGCCGAGCACCCTCGGGTCCGTCACGTACGTCGGATCGTAGAGCGAACGCATCGAGCCGAACAGGCTGAAGAACGGCGCCTTGATGTTGACGATGAAGCGGAGCGGCAGCTTCGCGATCTGCTTGGTGATGAAGTTCTTGCTGGCGCCCTGCCCCTGGCTGAGCCCGTCGAAGCTGATCTTCGTGACGATATCGCCCGAGAGCGAACCGCCCAGCCCGATCTCCATCTTCTTGTAGTTCACCGACTTCAGCGCGTCGAAGGCGTAATTGCCCATCGCCGACAGGTCCTTGTACGTCAGCGCGCCGACGTAGGAAACGTTGCCGCCGGGATCGCGCGAGCGCAGGAAGCCGTTTTCGATCCGGCCGCCGTTTTCGTCGAAGATGAGCGGAAGCTCGCCGTCGAATATGCCGCTGGCGTTGATGTTGGTGAGTTCGAGATGCTGCACGAAGTCCGCCGCGTCGAGGCCCGTGACGCGCAGCGTGTAGTAGCGCGTCTCCGCCGCCCCGATCTGCATCTTCGCCGGATCGAGCGTCAGCGTACCGTCCATGAACGGCCACTTTCCGCCGTGGACGATGAGGTTGTAGCCGGGGCGTATCTCGTAGGAGAGCGTGCCGTCGGTCACCTCGATGCCCGGGTTCATGGAAGCGATGCGTACGTTCTGATTGGGCGCGGTAACCATGCCGAGCAGGTCGGTGAACACCACCTCGCCCGACAGCCCCCGTAGCGGACCGAAAGCGGCTGCGAAGTCGACGCCGTCGGTGGAGAAGCGGCCACGGCTGGTCACGCTCTTCGGGTTCCAGTCGATCCGCCCGGTGCCGCGCACGACGCCCTTGAGGTCGGACACCACGCCCAGCACCAGCCGCGAGAGCGCGTCGGGCTGCAGCTTGTCGTCGAAGACAATCCCCTCGACGGCGAGATTCGCATGACCGTCGGCCCTCGACAGATCGTGGACGATGTCGGCGCGGACGACCGCCCGGTCGCTGCCCGGCTCGCGGAGCAGGGCTTGCGCGGTGATGCGGTTGTCGGCCAGTTGCAGCGTCGCGTCGCGCGCCACCATCGGCTGGAAGCGTGCCACCTGTTGGCGGTCCACCAGCGTGAACTGCGCGCCCTCGATCGAGGCCACACCGCCGGCATAGCGCCAGCGACCCGCAGCCTGCCGCATGTCCAGCGGTACGGCGGCAAGGCTGATGTCGGCCTGATCGAAGGTGCCCGCGATGTCCTTGCCGATCTGCCCGTCGAGATGGCTGACGAGGAAGTGCGATGCGGTGTCCGCCGGGCCAAGCGCCACGTTGATGGCGCTGGCCTTGATGACACCGGGCCTGCCCCCGCCCATCGCGAAGCCGAGCGGCCCGCTGGCGATGCGGATCGGCGTCTCGCCAAGGTGCCCGGAGAGGTCGAGCGCGGTCATGCCTGCCGCGAGCAGCAGGTTGTCGGGGCGCCCTTCCACGATCGCGCCGCCGCGCGCCGGGCACAGGGTCAGCTTGCGCTTGTCGATGGTCAGGTTGGAGAAGCTCAGGGCATCGAAGGCGACGTCGGTGCAGCGGCGCCACACGGCGAGCCTGCCGTCCGCGCCCCATCGGCCATCAACCGGAAGCTGCAGGTTGCGCGTGTTGCCGCCCGGAAGATCGCCGCTGAGAGTGACCTGCCCGTTGAACGAGAGCGCGCCGTCGGGCGCCTGCTCGAGCGCCAGCCTCGGCACGCCGACCATCGCCGATCCGGCGCGGTAGTCGGTCATCGTCGCGCGCATGGTAAGGTGGTCGTCGTCACCGGTCTCCATCCGCCCCCACGCCTGCGGAAGTCCGCGCCCGCCGGTCGTGAAGTTGCCGTTCACCCGCGGCACGCCGCCCTTGCGGCCGAACATCGCCTGCACGCGCGAAAGCGAAAGCACCGATTCTCCGCTGCCGCCCTTGAGGGACCCGCGCGTGACGACGACGCTCAGGCCCTCGCGCGAATTGCGCACGAGGAGCCCCGCGTTGATCGTACTGCCACGCATCTCGCGGCCGAGCGCCTGGCGCACTTGCGCCGTGATCGGCGCGCCGAGGGTTCCGGCGGCCGCCTGCTGCGCTGAGAGCAGTGCGCGGTCAACGGTATTGCCAAGCGCCAGTTCCCTGCCGGTGAGGTCCGCGTCCACATCGAACCGCGCGATGCCGCCGGTGGAGCGCGCGCGCCCTTCGAGGGTGACTTCGCGCATCCGCGCCTGCGGCGTGTCGAGTCCGCGCCCGGTAACCCGGTACGTCGCGCTCAAGGCGTTGCCGCGATAGGTGAACCGCCCCGAGCCGCTCGCTCCAGCCAGCTTTTGAACCCCGAAGCGCGCGGCTCCGGCGGAAAGGCCGAGCTTGCCCGAAGCCCCGTCGAGCGCTTCGTCGAGCGTCACGTCCAGTTGCACACCGGCCTTGGCCAGTCGCAGATCCTGCGATGGGCACGACAGGCTGTCCAGCCGCACCGGCCCCTCGAATCGCGGCTTCGCGGCCGAAGTCGTCAACTTGCCGTAAATCGTCGCGCGCCCGGTCGAGCAGCCGCCGCCGGTGAGCGCGGGCGACAAGGCCGCCAGTTCGCCGGAGAACCCGCCGCGCAATTCGCCTTCACCCGCCAGCTTGACGCCGATGCGGCCGTGGTCGCTGTCGATCAGGGCGCGCCCGTCGACAACCGCAAGGTCGAGGTCGGGCATCTCGAACGGCCCGCCCTTGCCGCTGAACAGCGCCTTGTCGAGACTGCCGAAGCTGGCCTTGCCGCCGCGCCACGAACCGTAGAGGCGCGGCTTCACCACGGTGATCCGGCCGATACCGGGAAGTCCCCAGGAAAGGCGCGTCGCCACCCGCAGTTCCTGCACCGTCAGGTCCGGCCGCGCCGGATCGCCGATGACGAGGTTCCGAATCACCTGCTCCGAGGGTCCGATCCGCACGATCTCGTAGCGGGCATCGAGGCCCAGCGAATCGAGTTCGCGCTCGATGAGGTTCGCCGCGATCTCCTCGCGCGATAGCCAGGCAGCACCCAGCGCCGCCGCCAGCAGGCCGCCCACCACAAGCACGGGAGCGCCCCAGCGCCTGCGCCAACTGTGGCCGCTCCGAAAGCGCCCACGCGAAGAAAGGCCCCCGGTAGCGGCCTCGTCGGTGTCCGGGGTCTGGTCGATCTCTTGCGACATCCGATCGTTCACTTGCGCCGGGCGGACGGGAAAGGCAATTGTTTGTACGCAGCATGGACGGACAACCTCCCCTCTTCGATGAACGCCCCCTCCCCCTCAGGGAGGCGCGCGGCGATTTTGCCAATGATTCGAGCGGCCACCGCGCACGGTTGCGCAAGCGGTTGCTCGATGGCGGGGCGGAGGCTCTGGCGGATCATGAGGTCATTGAACTCCTGCTGATGCAGGCCGTTCCGCGCCGCGACATGAAGCCGCTCGCGCGCAGCCTGATCCATCGCTTCGGCTCGCTCGCAGGGGTGCTGCAGGCCGAGCCGCGCGCCCTCGCCGCCCACCCCGGCATGGGCGAGGCCACCGCCGCGGCGCTGCGCGTGGTCACCGTCGCCGCCACCCGCATGGCCCGCCAGAAAGTGCGCGAGGCACCGGTGCTGTCCTCGTGGCACGCGCTCATCGACTACCTGACGATCGACATGGCGCACCTGACGGTCGAGCGCGTCCGCGTCCTCTACCTCAATGCCCGCAACATGCTGATCCTCGACGACCTCGTCGGCGAAGGCTCGATCGACGAGGCCGCGATCCACCCGCGCGAGGTGATCCGCCGCGCGCTCGACCTTGGCGCCACGGCGCTGATCCTCGTCCACAATCACCCTTCGGGCTCGCCGCAGCCGAGCCGGGCGGACATCGACATCACCAACCGCATCGCCGAGGCCGGTCGCCTGCTCGGCGTCTCCGTCCACGACCACGTGGTGATCGGACGCGAGGGCCACATGTCACTGCGTGCCAAGGGACTGATCTGAGACCATGTGCGTCGCCGCCGTCGCCTGGGATGCCCATCCCGACTGGCTCCTCGTCGTCGCGGGCAACCGCGACGAGTTCCATGCCCGTCCCGCCGCGCCGCTCGCGCACAGGCCGGACGGCATCATCGCCGGGACCGACCTCACCGGCGGCGGCACCTGGCTCGGCGTCACCGAAGGAGGCCGCTTCGCGCTCGTCACGAACTATCGCGTGCCGGAAGGCTCGCAGCCCGGCCGTCCCTCGCGCGGGAAGCTGGTGACGGATCTGCTGGAGGGCGTGCCCCCGGACACGCTGACCGACGCGATGGCGCAGATGAATCCGTTCAACCTGATCCTGGCCGATGCGGGCGAGGCCTCGTTCCTCACCAATCACCCGCAGGTCGAGGCGCGGCCGCTGTCTCCGGGTATCCATGGGCTGTCGAACGGCGGTTTCGACGTGCCCTGGCCCAAGACGCTGCAGGTGGGGGAAGCGATCGAACGGTGGCTGGAAAATGGATCGTCCGATCCCGCGCCGCTCCTCGACGGGCTGCGCGACGAGACACCCGCACCGGCGCCCGCAAGCCCCGAACTCGGCCCCGAACCGCGCTTCGCGCCGGTGTTCATCCGCGATGCGACTTACGGTACGCGGTGCAGCACGGTGATCATGATCGACCGCGCAGGCCGGGGCGCGATCGCCGAGCGCAGCTTCGATGCCGACGGTGCCCGCACCGGCGACGTCCGGATCGACTTCGCCTGGCCCGGCATCGGAAGCCGGTAGATCGCCGCG
This sequence comes from Novosphingobium sp. 11B, assembly GCF_054589055.1. Classification (NCBI taxonomy): domain Bacteria; kingdom Pseudomonadati; phylum Pseudomonadota; class Alphaproteobacteria; order Sphingomonadales; family Sphingomonadaceae; genus Novosphingobium; species Novosphingobium sp. 11B. Next base: position 13,162 of record NZ_BAAILP010000151.1, read on the forward strand.
CAAGCGCCTTGCCTTTCGCGCCCGCGCCGCCTAGCGGCACCGGCACGAATTGGCCGCTACCCGCGTCAGCTGCAAGGAGTCGAACATGGTCCCCCGCTACGCCCGCCCCGCGATGACCGCGATCTGGGAACCCGAAGCCCGCTACCGCATCTGGTTCGAGATCGAGGCCCATGCTGCCGTCAAGATGGGCGAGATGGGCACCGTCCCCGCCTCCGCCGGCAAGGCGCTGTGGGACTGGTGGGCGACCAGCCCGAAGATCGACGTCGCCGCGATCGACGCGATCGAAGCCGTGACCAAGCACGACGTCATCGCCTTCCTCGACTGGGTCGCGCAGCAGGTCGGCCCCGAGGCGCGCTTCATGCACCAGGGCATGACCAGCTCCGACGTGCTCGACACCACGCTGAACGTGCAGCTGGTCAAGGCCGCCGACATCCTGCTCGCCGACCTCGACGCCCTGCTCGCCGCGATCAAGCGCCGCGCCGAGGAGCACAAGTACACCCCCACCATCGGCCGCAGCCACGGCATCCACGCCGAGCCCGTCACCTTCGGCCTCAAGCTCGCCGAAGCCTATGCCGAGTTCGCCCGGTGCCGCACGCGCCTCGTCTTCGCGCGTGAGGAAATCGCGACCTGCGCGATCTCGGGCGCGGTCGGCACTTTCGCCAATACCGACCCGGCAGTGGAACAGTACGTCGCCGACCAGCTGGGCCTCGGGATCGAACCGGTCTCCACGCAGGTCATCCCGCGCGACCGTCACGCGATGTTCTTCGCCGTGCTGGGCGTCATCGCCAGCTCGATCGAGCGCCTTGCCGTCGAGGTCCGCCACCTGCAGCGCACCGAAGTCCTGGAGGCCGAGGAATACTTCTCGCCCGGCCAGAAGGGCTCGTCGGCGATGCCGCACAAGCGCAACCCGGTCCTCACCGAGAACCTCACCGGCCTCGCACGCGTGGTGCGTTCGGCCGTCGTCCCCGCCATGGAGAACGTGGCGCTGTGGCACGAGCGCGACATCTCGCACTCCTCGGTCGAGCGCTTCATCGGCCCCGACGCGACGATCACCCTCGACTTCGCGCTGGCGCGCCTGACCGGCGTGATCGACAAGCTGCTGATCTATCCTGCGCGCATGCAGAAGAACCTCGACCGCATGGGCGGCCTGGTCCACTCGCAGCGCGTGCTGCTGGCGCTGACGCAGGCGGGCCTGACCCGCGACGAGAGCTACCGCCTCGTCCAGCGCAACGCGATGAAGGTGTGGGAATCGGACGGCCAGCTCTCGCTGCTCGAACTGCTCAAGGCTGACCCCGAAGTCGCTGCCGCCCTTCCAGCCGAAGTGATCGAGGACAAGTTCAACCTCGACTACCACTTCAAGCACGTCGACACGATCTTCGCCCGCGTGTTCGGCTGAGCCGATCGTCGTCCCGGACTTGATCCGGGACCGCTGGCTGTCTTTAGATGCGCGCTGTCGATAAGGCGCCTGGCCGAGAGCAATGTTGTTCTCGGCCAGCGGTCC
>NZ_BAAILP010000152.1:0-10807 GCF_054589055.1 Novosphingobium sp. 11B
GCAAGCGGGAGGGGAGAAGAACAGTGACTCCCCTCCCGCTTGCGGGCGGGGCTGGGGGTGGGCAAAGCGGCATGGCGTTACAGCACCCGCGCCAGCACGAAGTCGTCGTAAGTCTTGCCGCCGACGTCGAACCGGCGGGTGCCGATCGTCTCGAAGCCGTGCTTGGCATAGAAGGAGAATGCGCGGTGGTTGTCGTCCTTGACGCCCAGAAGCAGCCGCGAACGGCCTGCCGACTCCGCGACGACCGCCTGCATCAACGAACTGGCGATCGTCGATCCCTGAAAGCGCGAGAGGATGTAGATGCGCTTCAGCTCGATGTCCCCTTGCTGCGCATGCTCGATCTCGGGCTCGCACAGCAGCGCATAGCCCACCGGCGCGCCGCCGGGCTCAATCTCCGCCAGCCACGCCTTTGCGCCCTTGGAGAAATAGGCGCGGTAGGTCTCGGCCGAATGCTGCTTCGCGCAGTGCGCGACGAGACCCGCGCCGTCGATCACGCCTGCGAAGCTCTCGAGGAAGGTTGCCGCACCCACTAGAGCGAGCGCGTCGGCATCGTCCGGCCCGGCCGGACGTAGGCGCCAGATCGGCAGCGAATCCATTAGCCGGCCATCGTGAAGGGTTCGAGGCCCGCAAGGCGCGTCACCGGCTGCAGTTCGGGCAGATGGCGCGGCGCCATGCCGGTCACCTTGTCGGCGATGGCCTTGATGTGCGCCGGGGTCGAACCGCAGCAGCCGCCCAGCACATTGACCTGACCCGCGATCGCCCACTCGCCGACGAAGCCCGCCGTGGTGTCCGGCATTTCGTCGTAGGCGCCCAGTTCGTTGGGCAGGCCTGCATTGGGGTAGATCATGATGAGCGTGTCGGCGATTTCCGACAGCGTCTTCACGTGCGGTCGCAGCTGCGTCGCGCCGAACGAGCAGTTGAGGCCGATGGTGACGGGTTTCGCATGACGAACCGCGTGCCAGAACGCCTCGACCGTGTGGCCCGAGAGGTTGCGGCCCGACAAGTCGGTCAGCGTCATCGACAGCATGATCGGCACTTCGCGGCCGAGTTCCTGTTCGAGATAGCGCACCGCCATCACGCCTGCCTTGGCGTTGAGGGTATCGAACACCGTCTCGATCAGGATGAAGTCCGCGCCGCCTTCGATGAGGGCCGAGGCCTGTTCCTTGTAGATGTCGACTAGCGTGTCCCAGTCGATCTCGCGGTAGCCCGGATCGTTGACGTCAGGGCTGAGCGAGAGCGTCTTGTTGGTCGGCCCGATTGCGCCCGCCACGAAGCGCGGGCGGCCATCCTTCGCCTGATATTCGTCGGCGAGGCGGCGGGCCAGCTTTGCCGATTCAACGTTGATCTCGCGAACCAGATGCTCGGCGCCGTAGTCGGCCTGGCTGATGCGGTTGGCGGAGAAGGTGTTAGTCTCGGCAATGTCCGCGCCGGCTTCGAAGTAGGCACGGTGGATGGACTCCGGCACCTCGGGCTTTGTCAGCGCGAGGATGTCGTTGTTGCCCTTCTGGTCGTGGGACAGGCCCAGCGTGCCTGCGTAGTCGGCTTCCGAGAGCTTCCAGTTCTGAATCTCGGTGCCGAACGCGCCGTCGGTGATGAGGATGCGCTTGGCTGCCTCGGCGAGGAAGGTTTCACGGACGCTCATGCGACAAGTTCCTTGACGGGACGCAGGCCGAGAAGCTGGCAGATCGCGTAAGCCTGCTCGGCGCGGTTGAGGGTGTAGAAGTGGAAATCGCGGGACCCGCCTTCGTAGAGGCGCTTGCAGAGGTCCGCCGCCGCGACGGCGGCGACCAGCGCGCGCGGGCCGGGGCGATCGTCGAGGCCGTCGAACATCGTCTCGAGCCAGCCGGGGATCTCGGTGTTGCCGGACATGCGCCGGATCGCGGCGAAGCTGGTGACCGGCATGATGCCCGGCAGGATCGGTACGGTAATGCCTGCCGCCAGCGCCTTGTCCATGAAGCGGAAGTAGGCGTCGGTCGAGAAGAAGAACTGCGTGATCGCGCGGGTGGCGCCGGCGTCGATCTTGCGCTTCAGGTTGTCGAGGTCGGCCTCGGCGCTCACCGCTTCGGGGTGGACTTCGGGATAGGCCGCGACCGAGACTTCGAAATCGTGGCGCTTGCGGATGCCTTCGACCAGCTGCGCGGCGCTGGCATAGCCTTCGGGATGCGGCACGAAGCGGCCGCCGTCCGCCGGCGGCGGATCGCCGCGCAGGGCGACGATGTGGCGCACGCCCGCTTCCCAGTACTGATCGACCACTTCGTCGATCTCGCCCTTTCTGGCGGCGACGCAGGTAAGGTGCGCGGCGGGAACCAGCGCGGTCTCCTTCACGATCCGTGAGACGGTGGCGTGGGTGCGCTCACGGGTGGAGCCGCCCGCGCCATAGGTTACCGACACGAAAGCCGGGTCGAGCGGGGCAAGCTGGGTGATTGCGTCCCACAGCTGCTCCTCCATCTTCTCCGACTTGGGCGGGAAGAATTCGAAGGAGACGGAAATGTCGCCGGGCAACCCTGCGAAAATCGGGGTTTCTGCGGCGCGTGGGGAAGCGGTCATCAAACGGTCTCTCGGTTTTCAGGGCGCGCGGTTACACCATCGCGCCGCGCAGTCCAGATTTTAACGGTGAGCGGGTCGCCCGGCAGAGCGACGGGCTCGGCCGGGGTAAGGCCCGCGGAAGCGAGATGGGCGAGCATCTGCTCGTCCGAAAAGCCGAGACGGGCGTGCGCATGGCGCTCGCGCATTTCCTCGCGCTCGTGCGCGGCAAGGTCGACGACGGCGATGCGCCCGCCCGGCCGCAGCACGCGCGCGGCTTCGGTCAGCACCACGGCGGGGTCCTGCGCGAAGTGCAGCACCTGATGGAACAGCACGGTGTCGAAGGCGTCGGGCGCGAAGGGCAGGGCGGTGAAGTCGCCCTGCACCAGATCGACCTTGTCGGCGGGCAGGTCCTGCAACCGGGCGCGGGCGATGCGCAGCATCTCAGGGCTCTTGTCGAGCGCCGTCACCCGCCCCGCGCGCGCGGACAGCAGTTGCGCCATGCGCCCGGTGCCGGTGCCAACGTCGAGCAACCCGCCGATGGTTTCTTCTCCGAGCGCGCGGAGCAACGCGGCCTCGACCGGCTCGTCGGCGCCGTGGAGACGGCGCAGCGTGTCCCATTCGGCGGCGTGGCGGGCGAAGTAGGCCTCGGCGCTCGCCTCGCGCCCGGCGCGGATGGCGGCGAGGTGGCGGCGGTCCTCGGCGCAGCGGGCGGCGAACTGGCTGTCGTCACGCTCGGCGACGTTGAGGAGATTCGCGGCCGCCGTGCCGAGCGATGATTCGCCTTGTTCGGAGACGGCGATTCTCAGGAAGACCCAGCTTCCTTCCTTGCGCCGCTCGGCCAATCCGGCGTCGCACAGAATCTTTATATGGCGCGAGACGCGCGGCTGGCTCTGGCCGAGGACTTGCGCAAGCTCCCCCACGGCAAGCTCCATATGCGCGAGCAGACGCAGCATTCGCAGGCGCGTCGGCTCCGAAAGAGCGCGCAGAAGAGGGTCGATCCGCATGCCGGATCATATAAAGATATCTTTATATGTGCGCAAGCCCTAGGAATTCTGCGGATTTCCGCCTGTCGTATTCCTATTTGCGTTGCACCATTGTCTCGTCTAAAGAATGCCACTGCAGGCTTGCCTGCAAGCGTTGGCCTATGCGCCAAACAATGCAAGGGGATTCGCATGAAGAAGATTGCTTTCGCCGCGTTCGCGTCGGTTGCCGCACTGTCGCTCGCTGCTTGCGGTGGTGAGCCCGCCGCCGAAGCTACCACGGATTCGGTCGAGACCGCTCCCGAGGAGCTGATGACCGGTGACGCCACCGACGTTCCGACCGAGGCTGCGTCCGAGGCGATGTAATCGGCTCGGGGGTTCGGCGCTACCTTTTCGGTGCACTGGCCCCCGCCGCTTTCCGCTTCCGGGTCCAACCGGCTTGTGGAAAGTCCGTTTCACGACGGACAGAAGCCCTCCCCGATGGGAGGGTTTTTTGTTTCTGCATTGCGCGTTTACGCGGATGTGGAGCAGCAAGACCCGCTCTTCATTGAAGGGCGGGTTTTTGTTTGCACTGCCTTCGGGGGCGGGGCATCAACCGGGCCATGCCCGATACGCTGAAGATCACGCTCGCGCAGCTCAACCAGTCGGTCGGGGACATTCCCGCCAATGCCGCCGCTATTCTGGCAGCGCGTGACGCGGCGAAGGGCAGCGACCTCGTTGTCTTCCCCGAACTTCACCTCATCGGATATCCGCCCGAGGACCTGATCCTCAAGCCCGCACTGATCGAGCGCGCGGCGGCCGAGCTTCAGCAGCTCGCCGAATCGACTTACGGCGACGGTCCAGCGATGCTGATCGGGTCGGCTTTCGTGCTCGATGGTGCGTTGCACAATGGGGTGGCGCTGCTCGATCAGGGCAAGGTCGCGGCGGTTCGCCTGAAGCACGAACTGCCCAATTATGGCACCTTCGACGAGATGCGCCTGTTCCAGCCCGGTCCGCTGCCAGAGCCGATAATCCTGCGCGGCACGATGATAGGCGTGCCGGTGGGCGAGGATATCTGGCGTTACGAGGTCTGCCGCCATCTCGCCGATTTCGGAGCGGAAATCCTCATCTCGATCAATGGCAGCCCTTACGAGATCAACAAGGAGGCCCTGCGCATCGAAGGCGTGGCCAAGCGCCGCGCGGTCGATACCGGGCTGCCGCTGGCCTATCTCAACCGCGTTGGCGGGCAGGACGAACTGGTCTTCGACGGCGCGAGTTTCGCGGTCAACGGCGATGGTGCGCTGGCGGTTCAGCTGCGCGACTGGGAGGAGCAAATCGTGGAAACCCGCTGGACCAAGACCGCCAAGGGCTGGCGCTGCGATCGCGGCGCAGTGGAGCCGCTCGCGCAGCACCCTGAGGACATCTACAGCGCAATGGTGCTCTCCTTGCGCGACTACGTTAAGCGCAATGGCTTTCCGGGTGTCGTGCTGGGTCTGTCGGGTGGGGTCGATTCCGCGACTTGTGCAGCCATCGCCGTCGATGCGCTGGGAGCCGACCGGGTCTGGGGAGTAATGATGCCCTCGCGCTTCACCAGCGAGCAAAGCCTCGACGACGCGGCGGCCTGCGCCCGCGCGCTGGGGATTCGCTATACCGAGATGCCGATCGGCGCGGCTGTCGATGGGTTCGACGCCATGCTGGGCGAGGCTTTCGAAGGCACGCAGCGCGATCTCGCGGAGGAGAACCTGCAGTCGCGCGTGCGCGGTGCGGGCCTAATGGCGCTGTCGAACAAGTTCGGCCCGATGTTGCTGTCTACCGCCAACAAGAGCGAACTCAGTGTCGGCTATGCTGCGATCTACGGGGCCATGGCGGGCGGCTACGCGCCGCTCAAGGATGCCTACAAGAGCACGGTCTATGCGCTGGCTCGCTGGCGCAACGGACAGGCGCCGCGTATCGGCGTCGGCCCGCGCGGCGCGGTGATCCCGCAAGGAACGCTGACCCGTGATCCGACGGCCGAACTTTACGATGGCCAGCGCGATTGCGACAGTCTGCCGCCCTACGACGTGCTCGATCCGATCCTCGTCGGCCTGGTGGAGCACGACAAGAGCGTCGCGCAACTGGTCAACGAGGGTTTCGAGCACGGCGTCGTTCGCCTCGTGGAGTTGCTGCTCCACCGGGCCGAGTATAAACGGCGCCAGTCGCCGCCCGGCGTCAAGCTGACCGCACGCAACTTCGGGCGTGACCGGCGCTATCCGATCACCCACGCGTTTCGGAGTGGGTGAGGGGGCGGTTGCCCACCCCGCTGCGACTAAGTGATAAATCACTAAGTCTCGTTCCCCTCCCGCAAGCGGGAGGGGCTGGGGGATGGGTCTTCCTTCCCCTCAGTACTCGACGCTCAGAGTCACCACGGCGCTGCGCGGCGCGCCATAGAACGCCTGCCCCCACTTGAGGCTGTTGAGGTACTTCACGTTTGTCACGTTGCGCAGATTGACGCTGGCGCGCACGTGCTCGACCACGCGTACCCCGGCCATGAGGTCGAGGATCGCATAGCCCTTCTGCTTCAGCGTCACGTCGCCTTCGACGCCGCCATAGGAGGACAGGTCGCTGACCACCGCAGTCGTCGCGTTCTGTACGCGAAGCTGCGCACCGAGCTTCAGATCGTTGAGTTCGGGCACCGAATAGGTGCTCGCCAGCTTGAGCGACTGGGTCGGGATCCAGGTACGGGTGTCCTCGCCGTCGGCGTTCTCGATGTCGAGGTACGTGAAGCCACCCGATAGCGTCCAGTTGCCCGTCACTTGTCCCGAAAGCTCCACTTCGAAGCCGGTCGAGGTGGTGTCCTGCGGGTCATAGTAGCTGCCGCCCGCCTTGCCGTTGCAGGCGGCGCCGTCGACGCCGACCGGGCAGCCGTCCTCGTCGAAGTAGCCCGCATATTCGGCGAGGCCCTTCTGCTTGGCCCTGAACACGGCGGCGGTGGCGTAGAGCTTGTCGCCGAACCACGTGCTCTTGATGCCGCCTTCCAGACTGGTACCCTTCGCAGGATCGAGGCGCGCGCCGTCGATGCCGACTTCGACCTGCGGGTTATAGATGTCGGTGTAGCTGGCGTAGAACGAGACGTTCGGTGTCAGATCATAGACCGCGCCGACATAGGGGCTGACCTTGTTGTCCTTGCGTGCCTGATCCGCGCCGTAGGAAAAGCCGCTCGACTTGATCCACATCGCGCTGGCCCCGACAACGGCCTTGAGCCGGTCGGTCAGGCTGAGGTGCGCGGCGCCGTAAACGCGGGTCAGGCGGTCGCTGTAGTCGGCGGCGAGATAGCTGCCGGGATAGCTGGGCTCGGGAATGCCGGTCTCGCCCCACTCGGAAGGGGAGGGGTAGACGATCGTGTCCTCGGAAAAGTTCTCGTACTCCTTGGCGTCGGACTTCGAAACCGAGACGCCGAAGGCCAGCTTGTGCTCGCGTCCGAAAAGCTGGAACGGGCCGGAGACGTAGACGTCGCCAAGGTACTGCTTGTAGTCCGAAGGATAGATACCGGCCATGCCGTAGACGCCCTCGCCGGTCTCGCGATCGGGGTAGCCGTATGCATAGAGTAGCTTGGCGTTCTCCTGGAAACGGCGGTAGGTCGCGATGCTGGTGGCCGACCAGCCTCCGCCGAAATCATAGACCAGTTCGCCGAATACGCTTTGGTCCTTGGTATTCCAGTAGGTCCAGTCGGCCGAGGTCGTCGCCGAGCGCTTGAGGTCGATGCGGGCGCCGTCGGTGTAGACCAGCGGGATCGCGCCCCACAGCACGCCATCGGCGTCGTTTTCCTGTCGGGTGTAGCCCACCGTCGCGCGCAGTGACGGGGTGGCCTGCCAGCGCAGGATGGCGCCGTAGACGTCGCGGTTGACGTGGTTGTACGAAAGGTAGCCGTCGCGGTCCTCGTGCGCATAGATCGCGCGTACCGCCAGCGTGTCGGTGAGGGGCACGTTGGCGTCGCCCTCGACGCGCCAGTAGTCTCGCGTGCCCACTTGCGCCGAGCCGGTGATCTTGAGTTCGTCGGTCGGCCGCTTGCGCACGTAGTTGACGGTGGCGGACGGGTTGCCGATCCCGGTCATGATCGCGTTGGCGCCGCGCACGATCTCGACGTTCTCGAACAGCGCGGTGTCGAGGTCGCCGAACTGGATGCCCCAGGCGAGCGGCAGGCCGATGCCGTCGACCTGGAAGTTCGACACGTCGAACCCGCGCGAGGAGAAGTAGGTGCGGTCGGTCTCCACCCGCTCGACGTTCACGCCGACCGCCTGCTCCAGCAGGTCGTTGACGTTGGTGATGGCGAAGTCCTCGATGCGCTTGCGGTCGATGATGGTCACCGACTGCGGCGTTTCCTTGACCGACAGCGCCAGCGCGGTGGCCGAACTGGATTGCTCCAGCCCGGCGGTGACGATGATCGTGTCGGCAGCTGGCGCTGGGACCTCGTCGGCATGAGCGGTGCCACATAGGCCGGGTGCGATCAGGAGCGTGCTGGCGAGCAGGGAATGCCGGACGGGCAGGCGCATTGGGACCCTCATCATTGTTGCTGGACTTTTGCGCGCACTTATTTGTCGTGCAAATGCGAGTCAATCGCAATAATGTAGCGCTCATGTTTCGGATGGTCGCAGCAGCGGTTGGGAGCGGTTGGCGGCCCCGGGTTTCTTCGGCGAAGAAACATGGCATACGGTCGAAATGCCTTTGCGTTCTTCGATATCCGCCGCTCCGCCGCTCGCAGCCTGGACTTCCGCTTTCATTGCCGCTCTGGTGGGCTTCGGGGGCACGGTCCCGCTTATCGTCCAGGCGATGCGCGGACTGGGCGCGGACGCGGGGCAGGTCGGCTCCGCGGTGACCGCCTTGTGCCTGGGCATCGCCGTATGCGGCGGGCTGCTGTCGCTGCGCCTGCGGATACCGGTCGTGCTGGCATGGTCGACGCCGGGCGCCGCATTGCTGGTGGCCAGCGCCGGAGCGGTAAGCTGGCCCGTCGCGATCGGTGCGTTTCTTGCGGCGGCCGCGATGATGTGCGTGCTGGCGGTAGTACCCGTGCTGGAGAGGGCGGCGCAGCGGATCCCCGCCTCGGTCGCCTCGGCGATGCTGGCGGGCGTGCTGTTGCCGTTCTGCCTGCAGCTGTTCCGGACCTTGGAAAGCGACGCCCTGCTGGTCTGCGTACTGCTGGTGGTTTTCGTCATCGCTCGCCAGCGGCTGCCGCTCTATGCCCTGTTGCTGGTGCTGGGCGCCGGTATCGCGGTCCTGCTGCTGCGCGGCGATCTCGCCGGTCATCACGGCGGGTCCTTCCTGGGGAGCCTGCGGCCGGTCGCTCCCCGGTTCGACTGGCGCGCGGTGACCTCCATCGGGGTGCCGCTGTTCCTGGTGACGCTGGTGTCGCAGAACCTGCCTGGCCTCGTGGTATTGCGTTCGGCCGGCTATGCGCCGGCGCCGCGGCCCTTGCTTCTGAGTACGGGCCTGGCGACGCTCCTGCTGGCACCGTTCGGCGCGCATGGCGTGAACCTTGCGGCGATCACGGCCGCGATCTGTACGGGGTCAGACGCGCATCCCGATGCTGCAGGCCGCTGGGTGGTCGGCGTGATCTATGCCGGTTTCTATCTGCTTCTGGCGCTGTTCTCGACGCCGCTGGTGCTGTTCTTCCTCGCGATGCCCTCATCCGCGATCGCCGCGCTGACCGGGATTGCGCTGATCGCCCCGCTTTCGGGTGCGGTGGAGCAGATGCTGGTCGAGAAGTCCGAGCGCGATGCTGCGATCCTGACGTTCGCAGCCACCGCTTCGGGTGTCTCGCTGCTGGGCGTCGGCTCGGCGTTCTGGGGGCTGCTGGCGGGATTCGCGGCACTGGCGGCAAAGTGGGCGTTTGCGCGCCGAAATTGACCTGACGGCCAGCGCCCCGTAATTGCGGGCGCCATGACCGTTACCCGCTTCGCTCCTTCGCCCACCGGGCACCTTCACGTCGGCAACATCCGCACGGCGCTGCACAACTTCCTGCTGACCAAGCAGGCGGGCGGGCGCTTCCTGCTGCGCATCGACGATACCGACGCGGCGCGTTCGAAAGAGGAATATGTCGAGGCGATCCGTGCCGATCTGGCCTGGCTGGGCCTCCATCCCGAAGGTGAGGAGCGCCAGTCCGCGCGCTTTGCCGTCTACGAGGAAGCCTTCGCGAAGCTGGAAGCAGCGAGCCGCGTCTATCCGTGCTGGGAGACGCCGCAGGAACTGGATTTGCGCCGCAAGGTGCTGCTGGGGCGCGGTCTTCCGCCGATTTACGACCGCGCGGCGCTGAAGCTTTCGGCCGAGGAAAAGGCCGCGAAGATCGCGGCGGGCGACCTGCCGCACTGGCGCTTCCTGCTCGATCATGCCGAGCCGATCGGCTGGGACGACGGCGTGCGCGGGGCGCAGAAATTCGACGCCGCGCAGATGAGCGATCCCGTCGTGCGCCGCGCCGACGGTTCGTGGCTCTACATGCTGCCCTCGGTGATCGACGACATCGCCATGGGCGTGACCAGCATCCTGCGCGGCGAGGACCATGTGTCCAATACGGCGGCGCAGGTGCAGATGTTCACCGCGCTCGGCGCTCCGGTGCCCGCGTTCGCGCATGAGGCGCTACTGGTGGGGACCGAGGGCAAGCTGTCGAAGCGTCTCGGCTCGCTGGGCGTCGCGCATCTGCGGGAAGTCGGGATCGAGCCGCAAGCGCTGGTGGCGCTGCTCGGACGGCTGGGGACGAGCGATCCGGTCGATCCGCTGCTGGGGCTGGAGGAGTTGGCGGGGGCCTTTGATCTTTCGCACTTCGGCCGCGCGCCTGCGCGGTTTGACGAGGCGGAACTGGAGCGCGTGAACGCCGCCGTGGTCCATGCGCTTAGCTTCGATGCCGTGGCCGCGCGGCTGCCCGAGGGGATGGACGCGGCGGCTTGGGAAGCGATTCGCCCGAACCTCGCCAAAGTGGGCGAGGCGGCCGACTGGTGGGCTGTCGTGACGGGGCCGGTGGCGACGGCGGAATTGTCCGACGAGGACCGGGCCTTCTGCGCGCAGGCTGCCGAGGTGCTGGCCGGGCTGGAGTGGGGCGAGGGAATTTGGAAGGCGCTGACGGGGGCGCTCAAGGACGCCACCGGGCGCAAGGGCAAGGCGCTGTTTCTGCCTTTGCGTCAGGCGCTTACGGGCATGGAACATGGGCCGGACATGGGTGCGCTGCTGCCGCTGATCGGGCGCGATGCGGCGTTGGAGCGGCTGCGGGCGGTGGGATAAAACGCGGGGACTTCGACAGGCTCAGCCTGAGCGGAATTCTAAATTGGTCTATCAATCCCGCTCAGGCTGAGCCTGTC
>NZ_BAAILP010000153.1:0-881 GCF_054589055.1 Novosphingobium sp. 11B
CCTCTCCCCCACCCGACCACCCAACGATAGTACCCTATGGGTGGTCGGGTGGGGGAGAGGGCCGGTGCCGCTCCGAAAATGCCCGCCCGGGCATTTTCGAACAGACTCTTACCTCCGTATTCGCGCGATCATCGCAGTATCGTCCGAAATGGCTGTTGCGACGCAATAAACGCGACGCTAAGCCCGCGCCCAACGTGTGGCCCGCCACGCAGACGAACAGTGCGAAAATAAAGAAGGACCATTATGCGCATCGACATGATCCCCGTCGGCGACAACGCGCCGAAGAGCCTGAACGTCATCATCGAAGTTCCCGTCGGCGGCGAGCCGGTCAAGTACGAGTTCGACAAGGCCTCCGGCGCGCTCTTCGTCGACCGCATCCTGCACACGCCGATGCGCTACCCGGCGAACTACGGCTTCGTGCCGCACACCCTCTCGCCCGACGGTGACCCGCTCGACGCGCTGGTCGTCGCGCGCTCGCCGTTCATCCCGGGCTGCGTGGTCAAGGTGCGCCCGATCGCCGTCCTCAACCTCGAGGACGAGCACGGCGGCGACGAGAAGCTGCTCTGCGTGCCGATCAACTCGACCTTCCCCTACTATTCGCACGTAAACGAGAAGGAAGACCTGCCCGACATCGTCTACCAGCAGGTCGAGCACTTCTTCACCCACTACAAGGACCTTGAAAAGGAAAAGTGGGTTCGCGTCGGCACCTGGGGCAACGCCGCCGATGCCGCCCGCATCGTCGAAGAGGCGATCGAGCGCTACGAGGCCTCGAAGACCGAAGCCTGAGCCAGAACGATTTACCGCGTTTTCCGAGTCATCAGGTGATCCCACCTGATTAGAAAACGCTCTAGAGTTCACTTCCCATGTGGACGGGGGGCGGC
>NZ_BAAILP010000154.1:0-4355 GCF_054589055.1 Novosphingobium sp. 11B
ACCCGTCATCTTCCCGTCACCAACCGGGCGCAGGAACCACCGCCCTCAACGGCCCGTCCCTTCCCCCTTGCTTTTCGACGCGATCGCAGCCAAATGCGCGTCGCGTTTGGACGCGCCAGTCGGGCTGGAAAAATACCATGAACATGACTCACCCCTTCCTTGATGTCGACGGGGACAAACTGCGCGAAGAGTGCGGTATTTTCGGCGTTATCGGGGCAAAGGAAGCTGCGGCCATCACTGCAGCCGGACTCCATTCGCTCCAGCATCGCGGGCAGGAGGCGGTGGGCATCACCAGCTTCTCCGGCGCGGAGTTCCACTCGCACCGCGGCATCGGCCACGTGGCGCAAGTGTTCCGCCAGAAGGAAGTGGACACCCTGCCCGGCTCGATGGCCTCGGGTCACGTGCGCTACGCCACCACCGGCGGCTCGGGGCTTCGCAACGTCCAGCCGCTGTTTGCCGACCTTGCCGACGGCGGCTTCTCGATCGCCCATAACGGCAACATCTCCAATGCGATGACGCTCAAGCGCGATCTGGTTTCCAAGGGCTCGATCTTCCAGTCGACCTCGGACACCGAAGTCATCATCCACCTGGTCGCCACCAGCCGCTATCCCACGCTCGTCGATCGCTTCGTCGATGCCCTGCGCATGGTGGAAGGCGCCTACTCGCTGATCTGCATGACCACCGAGGGCATGATCGCCTGCCGCGATCCGCTGGGCATCCGCCCGCTGGTGATGGGCCGCATCGGCGACGCCATCGTCTTCGCCTCCGAAACCGTCGCGCTCGACATCGTCGGCGCCGACTTCGTGCGCACGATCGAGCCGGGCGAAATGGTGCAGGTCGATCACAAGGGTACGATCTCCAGCCACCGCCCCTTCGGCAATCCCTCGCCGCGCCCGTGCATCTTCGAGCACGTCTATTTCTCGCGCCCCGACTCGGTCATGGACGGCCTTTCGGTCTACCAGGTGCGCAAGCAGATCGGGGTCGAACTGGCCAAGGAATCCTTCGCCGACGCCGACGTGGTGATCCCGGTGCCCGACAGCGGCGTCCCTGCCGCGATCGGCTATGCGCAGGAATCGGGCATCCCGTTCGAGCTGGGCATCATCCGCTCGCACTACGTGGGCCGCACCTTCATCCAGCCCGGTGACGCCGCCCGCCATGCCGACGTGAAGCGCAAACACAACGCCAACCGCGCCGTCGTCGAAGGCAAGCGCATCATCCTCATCGACGATTCGATCGTGCGCGGCACGACCTCGAAGAAGATCGTCGAGATGATGCGCGATGCCGGCGCTGCCGAAGTGCACATGCGCATCGCCAGCCCGCCGACCGAGCACTCGTGCTTCTACGGCGTCGATACGCCCGAGCGCTCTAAACTGCTCGCCGCGACGATGGACACCGAGGCGATGGCCGATTTCATCAAGGCCGACAGCCTGGCCTTCGTCTCGATCGACGGCCTCTACCGCGCCGTCGGCGAATCGGAGCGCAAGAAGAGCTGCCCGCAGTTCTGCGACGCCTGCTTCTCGGGCGAATACCCGACCAAGCTGACCGACTTCTCGGACCGCTTCCCGGAACTCGATGCAGCGTGACCTTCAAGGATCAGGTCGCACTCGTCACCGGCGCCAGCCGGGGTATCGGCGAAGCCACTGCCGTCGCGCTGGCCGCTGAGGGCGCGCATGTCGTCCTGACCGGGCGCGATACCAAGGCGCTCGAACGCGTCGAGGAGCGCATCTACGAGGCGGGCGGATCGGCCACGATCGCGCCGGTCGATCTGGTCGAGCCCGACGGCATCGCCCGCCTTGCCAGTGCCGTGCAGGACCGCTGGGGCCGGCTCGACGTGCTGGTAATCAATGCGGCGATTCTGCCCGAACTCACCAGCGTCGCCGACATCGACCAGCGCGCCTTCAACAAGGCGCTGACCACCAACGTCCTCTCGACGCAGGCGCTGATCGCGAACTTCGATCCGCTGCTGAAGAAGAGCCCGAACGCGCGCGTGGTCGGCCTGACCACCACCGTCGCGCAGGCACCGCGCGCCTACTGGGGTGCCTACGGCGCCACCAAGGCCGCGTTCGAAGTGCTGCTGGACTGCTACGCGCAGGAAACCGCCAAGACCTCGAACATTCGCGTCGCCATCGTCAACCCCGGCGCCACCCGCACCGCCATGCGCGCGCGGGCCTATCCGGGCGAGGCACCGGCCTCGGTCAAGCCGCCCGAAGTCGTGGCGGACCACCTCACGGCGCTGCTCGGAGAGAGTTTCGCGACAGGCCACCGGGAAACCGTTAACCAGCCGCAATAACCGGATCGTAACCCCAAACTGGGACACATCGGGCAAATTGGCGTTGTAGACACGTCGTAATTTGCGCGAGGTCGCCCATGGATCACACCCAGCAGGAACGCTACGCCGCCGCCGCGCAGGAAGATCGCAGCGCGCATCGCAACCGCATTTCGATCCCTGCCACGCTGCGCCCCTCCGGGTCCAAAAGTTTCCAGACGGCTGTGCGCGACTTGTCGCTCTCCGGCTTTTCGGCGACCGCGATGAGCCACATCGCGCCGCGTACGATGTGCTGGCTGACGCTGCCCGGCAGGGAAGAGGCGCTGCCCGCGAAAGTGGTGTGGTGGGACAACGGGCTTGTCGGCTGCGCTTTCGAGCAGTTGCTGGAGCCGCACGAACTGGATGCGGTCATGACGCGCTGGAACCGCGACCGGCGCTAACCGTCATCCCAGCGAAGGCTGGGATCGCTCTCGGCATATTTGGAGATTTCGGCGAGGCTCTGCTGAAATCAGCAGCGCCGTCCCGATGGCACACATCATGGGCATAACGGTCCCAGCCTTCGCTGGGATGACGGGCTTTTGATCTCGACGGTCGCCCCTCAACGCATCGCCTTAACCAGCGTCACTTGCGCCACATCGATCCCTCCGCCGAGAAATCCTCCCTCGCAGTACATCAGATAAAACCGCCAGAGCCGCACGAATCGCTCGTCGAAACCCGAGGGCAAACGCCCTTCCTCCACCGCGAGATCGAAGTTCGCCCGCCATTCGCGTAAGGTGCGCGCATAGTCCGCCCGGAAACCGACGCGATCCTCCCAGACCAGCCCCCTCTCCTCGGCCAACGCGCGGAACTCGCTCTCGCGTATCAGCATGCCGCCGGGAAAGATGAAGGTCTGGATGAAGTCGGCGCTGCGGGCATAGCCCTCGAAGATCGCATCCGGCATCGAGATCAGTTGCAGCGCCGCCAGCCCGCCCGGCTTCAGATTGCGCGCGATGCAGTCGAGAAACTCCGGCCAATAAGCCTGCCCGACAGCCTCGACCATCTCCACCGACATGATCGCGTCGTACTGACCGATAACGTCGCGATAGTCCTGCTTGCGAAAATCGACGCTGCCGCGCCCGTCGCTTCGCTCGAACGTCCAGCGCTCGCGCGCATAGGCAAGCTGCTGGTCAGAGAGGCTGATCGCATCGACGTGCACCTCGGCATGGCTGGCGACGAAGGCCGCAAGCGTGCCCCAGCCACAGCCGATTTCCAGCACCCGGTCGCCCGGTTCCAGCTCCAGCCGCTCGACGATGGCGCCCGCCTTGGCCGACTGCGCGACGTCCAGCTCTGTCACGAACTGGGCATAAGGGTTCGGCCCCGACACGACTTCGGAATAGAGCGCACTGGAATAGAGCATCGTTTCGCCCAGCCACTGCCCATAGAAGTCGTTGCCGAGGTCGTAGTGCGCGTGGATGTTCTTCAGCGAGCCCTTGCGCGTGTTGCGATGAAGCGCATGGAGCGCGCAGGTCAGCAGCCGCCACGGGCCATGCGCACGGCCGGTGTCTCCCAGCGCCATGGCATTGTCCATGAACAGCGCGAAGAGCGGCACCGGGTCCGGGCTGTCCCACTCGCCGAGGTCCCAGGCCTGATACCAGCCGACCGAGCCCGCCGTCGCCAGCCGCAGCAGCGCGCGCCAGTTGGTGATCTCCACCAGGGCATCGAAACCGGGCTGGCGACCACCGAGCAGCCGGATCTGCCCGCCGGGAAGCGTCGCCATGATCGAGCCACGCTCCAGCCCGCGGTCGATGCGGTCGAGGATCCGGTGAACCCCGCCCGACCACAACCGCGCCAGCAACTGGGAACCGACGCCGATCGCGCGTCCTCCCCCCACAAGTTCCCCACCTCTGCCCGGCGCCTGTGCGTTCATGGCGCGATGATGGACTCGATTTTGCGCCTGGGCAATTGCTCAAGATGCGAAGCCGATTGCCCAAGAACGTCGTCCCGGACTTGATTCGGAACCGGTGACGGTTTGCGCCTAGGGGGCTTCGACAAGCTCAGCCTGAGCGGTATTCCAAGCAGATTTTTAAATTCCGCTCAGGCTGAGCTTGTC
>NZ_BAAILP010000155.1:0-517 GCF_054589055.1 Novosphingobium sp. 11B
CTAGCCCATCCTATTCATTGAGCGCCTGCATTCCCGAGCGCGCACCTGCTTGCGGATTTTCCACGTAATCAGGTCGCGCGGGATCGTAGCGTCTTTTTCATCGCGTGGGATCGAGAGGTTTGCTGGGTTGAAGGGCGGGGTGTGAGCGTTCTGCGGCATGGCCGCCCAAGCTAAGTCGGGGTTATCCTGAGCGCGGCGGCCATGGCCTGGAACACGGCGGCGTCGGGACAGGCGGAAGCGAAGGCGACACGAATGCGGGTGGCGGTTTCGATGACGCGGGCGGCGACCTTGAGGAGCCGCAGGCGCAAGGTGGCGAACTCGGCGGTGGCAAGAGCGGAGGCCCTTGGGATGGCCCGCCGGATGCGCCACATGAGCCAGAACGCGGCGGTGTGCATGATGAGCCGCATTTGGTTTGCGTTGGCCGAGCGGCACGAGGTGCGATCGCTGGCGAGTTGCGTCTTGTGCAGTTTGATGAGGTTTTCGGCTTGGCCACGGGCACAGTAGAGGCTGTCGTAGA
>NZ_BAAILP010000156.1:0-73607 GCF_054589055.1 Novosphingobium sp. 11B
GGACCGCTGCCCCTGAACAGCCTACCCGTCGCTTAGACACCTTGTCGCATGAACTGCGCCTAAAGACAGCCACCGGTCCCGGATCAAGTCCGGGACGACGAATTGCTCCGGCCGATCTGTCAGCCCAGCGCCTTTCGCCCCGTCCGCTCGTTCCACAGGTCTGGCGATCCGCAAAGCTGCAGGTTCAGCATCGCGCGTTTCATGAAGCGGTGGATCGGGTGTTCCTCGGTCAGGCCGATGCCGCCGTGAAGCTGGATCGCCTCTTCGGTGACGAATGCGAAGGCCTCGGCCGCGAGCGTCTTCGCCGCGCCGCACTGGACGAGGGTTGCAGCATCGTCGCGCACCCGGTTCCACAGGAGCGCCTCGGCCACGGCAATGCGCGCCTTCATATCGGCGGCGCGGTGCTTGAGAGCCTGGAACATGGCGATGGGCCGGTCGAACTGGCGGCGCATCTTCATGTATTCGATGGTGAGTTCCAATGCGGCATTCGCGGCACCGAGGCAGTCGGCGGCGACGGCAAGGTGCGCTTCGGGCGCCAGCGCGTCGTGCAGCGCTGCAGCGCCGTCCGCATCGGTGAGCATGAGTGCCGGATCGGGCGCGTATCCATCAAGAACGATGTCGAACAGGAGCCGGCTGGGGTCCCAGATCGCGCGCTCCACGATAGAAACACCCGGCGCATCGGTCGGCACGAGGGCATAGCCGCCGGGCAGCTTCGCAACGACCGCCACCGCCATGTCCGCATCGAACACACCGCCGACTACGCCCGAAAGCGTGCCGTTCGATGCCGCCTCCAGCTTCGCGGGGAGCAGGTGCAGGGGGGCGTATTCGCCCCCCGCCAGCCGTTCCAGCCACTCGAACCGCGCCGCAATCTCGCTCGCCAGCACGGCCTGCAGGCCCAGTTGCGCCGGGATCAGCGGCGTCGTCGCCAGCACGCGGCCCATCTCGAAATGGATCGCGGCGGAAGCCTCTCGATCAAGGCCGAGGCCGCCGTCTTCCTCGGGCAGGCGCACCATCAGCCAGCCCATCTCTGCCACCAGCCGCCAGCTTTCGTCGCGGCCGGGGGAGAGTGCATCGGCAGGAAACGCCTTCTGCGCGGCGTCGGTCAGTTCGTTCAGTTCGATCATGTCAGGCCACCCAGGCTTTCGGCTCGCGCGGCATGTCGAGCATGCGCTCGGCGATGATATTACGCTGCACTTCCTCGCTGCCCCCGGCGATGGTCCAGGCGTAGGAGTTCATGAAGTCCGCCATCCAGTTGCCGGTATTGAGGTCGCCGAAGGTGATCGGCGCTACGTATTGCTCCGCGATGCCGCCGAGGCGCAGGCCCAGCTTCGCATAGGCCCTGAGCGCGCGGCTGTAGCTGTTCTTGATGATGGAGGCGTCGCCAATGCGCTCGATGCCCTTGATCCGGTTGTTCAGGAACTGGTCGGCAACGGCGCACACGGCATCCACTTGCGTCACCAGTTCGCCGAAATCCCGCAGCACTCCGCGATCGTCCTCGTGTCCGTGCTCGCGGATCAGCGAGGCAACGCGTGCAAGGGCACCGCGCATGCGGTAGGACAGCTCCATCAGCGTCAGCCCGCGCTCGGAAGCGAGCGTCGCCTGCGCCACGGCCCAGCCCTTGCCCTCATCGCCGACGCGCTCGGAGACGGGGATTTCCACATTGTCGAGGAAGATCTCGGCGAATTCCTCGTCGCCCTGGATCTGGTGGATCGGGCGGACAGAGACGCCGGGTGCCTTCATGTCCATCAGCAGGTACGTGATGCCCGCCTGCTTGGGGCCGTCCGAGGAGGTGCGCACCAGCAGCAGGCACTTGTCTGCGAACTGCGCCATCGTCGACCAGACCTTCTGGCCGTTGACGACGTAGACGTCGCCCTTGCGCTCCGCCCTGGTCTTAATGGCGGCGAGGTCTGATCCGGCGCCGGGTTCGGAGAAGCCCTGACACCATGTCTCGCCCTCGAGGATGCGCGGGAGGCAGCGGTCCTGCTGCTCCCGGGTCGCACATTCGTGCAACGTTGCGAAGGCATGGTACGTCGAGACGAAGGAGAGCAGCAGGCGCGGACAGTCTGCCTTCGCCAGTTCCTCGTAGATCACTTTCTGCTCGGCCAGGCTGCGGCCGCCGCCGGGGAACGTGGCAGGCCAGTGCGGGATGGCGTAGCCTGCCGAAACCAGCCGCGTAAACCAGTCGCGCTGGGTGCGGACGAAGTCGTCCTGCGTGCGGCTCGCGTCGCGCCAGCTGGTCGGCGCCTCGGCGGCTAGGAAGGCGCGCACTTCGCGGCGCAGCGCTTCGAGATCGGGCGTATCGGTCATGGACACCGTCCAAGCACGGGGCAAGGCGGCGCGTCCATAAGGGGCGGTACGCGCGGGCGATATCGGGAGGTTAGACCGCCACCTCGATCATGTCGCCCTCGATCCGCACCTCATAGGTGTCGATCGGCATCGAGGCGGGCGGGTTGATCGGCTTGCCGGTCTCGAGATCGAAGCGCGCGCCGTGAACCGGGCAGGAAATCCACCCCGCGCGCACGCGGCCGCATTCCAGCGTTTCGTAGGCGTGGCTGCACAAGTTGCGCACGGCGTAGACCCGATCCCGCGCGCCGACCAGGATCACGCTGATCCCGTTCAACTCGACCACTTTCTTGCCGCCCTGCGGAACTTCATCGAGTTTCGCCACCGCGACGAATGCCTTCTCGCTCACCCGTTTCCTTTCTTATCTCTTCGCTGCGTCCTTGCGGTACTCCGCAGGTGATTTCCAGCACAAGTGGTCGATGCGCAATCGCGCCAGCGATTCCGACGCCCCGGCGGTTGTGGGGCGAGGCTGCCTGTGCCTAACGAAAGGCTGAGAGGAGGGCGCCGCCCCGATGCAATTCGAATGGACCGCCGGGCAGGACGCCTTCCGGCACAAGATCCGCGACTTCCTGCACGCCAACCTGCCTGCGGACTGGGAGAAATTCTCGGAACACGGCCCTGCGTCCCCGGCGCTGACCGCGTTCGCGCGCGACTTCTGCGTCAAGCTGGCGGAAGCGGGCATCCTCTTCCCGCACTGGCCGGTCGAGATGGGCGGCGAGGGCCTCGGCCCGTGGGAACAGCAGATCCTGTCCGAAGAGATGTGGATCGCCGGCGAGCCGCGCGGCGGCCAGTACATGAACGTCAACTGGATCGGCCCGACGCTGGAGAAGTACGGCACGCCCGAGCAGAAGGCGCGCTACCTTGAGCCAATCACGCGCGGGGAATCGTTGTGGTGCCAGGGTTTTTCGGAACCTGACGCCGGGTCGGACCTCGCCTCGCTGCGGACTAGAGCCACGCTGAGCGATGGCAACTACGTCATCAACGGGCAGAAGATCTGGACCAGCTATGCGGGGCTTGCCGACACCTGTTTCCTGCTGACGCGCACCAGCGACGACCGCAAGAAGGGCATCACCATCATCCTCGTGCCGATGGACACGCCCGGCATCACCGTGCGCCAGATCCCCTCGCTGATCGGCGAGGGCGACATCCACGAGGTCTTCTTCGACGACGTCACCGTGCCCGAAACCGCCCGCTTCGGCGAGGAAGGGCAGGCATGGGAGATCGTCGCCTATTCGCTGCGCAACGAGCGGCTCGGCATCCCGCGCTTCACGCTGGCGCGCGCCGCGCTCGACCGGGCGGTGGCGATGCTCAAGGAGCAGGGGCGCTTTGCGCGCGAACATGCGCGGATCGAGGCGGCGCGTTGTGCCGCGCTGTGCGAGGCGGCGGGCACGGCGAACTACGCCGTCGTCCAGAAGCGCGTCGATGGCCTCGCCATCGGTGCGGAGTCCAGTTCCGCCCGCTACGCCACCGTCATGGCCGAGCGCGCGGTGTGCGAATTCGTCGTCGAGTTCCTGCCCGAAGCGCTCGCGGGGGCCTCGCCCTACCTCAAGATGCACCACCAGCGCGGGATCGTCGCGGGCGTCGCGGCGGGGTCGGCGGAAATCCAGCTCAACATCATCGCCAGCGACGTGCTGGAACTGCCCCGGGAGCCGCGCTGATGCACTTGTCCCTCAACGAGGACCAGCGGCAGGTCCTAGACTTCATCGACAGCCTCGCGCGGCCTTACGCGGGCGTCCCGCTGCACGATGCCGGCCTCACGCTCGAAAGCGCGGAACTTGACGCGGCGCTGGTCGAGAACGGGTTTCTCGACGTGCTGATGGTCGAGGAACTCGGTCCGGTCACCGCCGCGCTGGTGGTGGAGAAGCTGGCGCGGCTGCCCTTTGCACTAGAGGCGGCGGCCTCGTCCTTCGTGCGCCCGCTGATCGATCCGGACCTGCCGCGTCCGCTGTGTCTGGTCGAGGAGGGGCGCACGGATGGTCCGGTTCGCTTCCTGCGGCCGAGGGCGAGCGTCGTGATCGTTGGGCCTTCGGGCGTGCGCAGTTTTACGGCGGACGAGAGCGTGATCGCGGCGGCGCAGGAGGATGCGCTCTATGCCTACCCCGTGGCGTTCCTGACCAGCTTTCCGGATGCGATGGCCGCGCATGAGGTTGATCCCGCCGAAGTGCTGCGGTCGTGGCGCGTGGGAATCGCGGCCGAAGCCGCGGGCCTGCTGGGCGCGGCGCTGGCGTCTACGGTGACTTACGTGTCAGAGCGCAAGCAGTTCGGCCGTCCGCTGGCCACCTTCCAGGGCATGCGGCATCGTCTGGCCGAGGATCAGGTCATGACCAACTCGGTCTACTGGCTCGCCCTGCGTGCGGCCGGGACCGGCGATCCCGGCGACGCCGCGCTGGCCCTGCTGCATGCGCAGGAGGCGGCGAAGCGGGTGTGCTACGACTACCACCAGTTCCTTGGCGGCATGGGCATGACGCTGGAACATCCGCTGCACTTGTGGACCTATCGCCTCAAGCTGCTGACCGCCGAACTGGGCGGGCGCGGCGAGCAGGGGCTGGCGGCGGCGGAGGCGCTTTGGGGGTGAGGCATGAACGCCCACCCCGCCGCGACTAGGCGATAAATCGCCAAGTCTCGCTCCCCCCCGCTTGCGGGAGGGGCGTCTCCGGCTAGATTCCCCCTCCCGCTTGCGGGAGGGGCTGGGGGTGGGCTCTTCCGCACTTCACCCCATCACCGCCACGCTGTCGCTGACCAGCCGCACCAGTTCCGCTTGCCCGCGCACGCCCAGCTTGGCGTAGAGGCGCTTGGAATAATTGCGCGCCGTTTCCAGCGTCAGGCCCATGTTTTCGGCCGCCTCGGCGATAGATTGCCCCTCGTTCAGCGCGATCGCCAGCTGCGCCTCGCGCGGGGGCAGGTCGAACAGGCGGGTGAGGCGCTCCACGCTCGCCGGCGTTCTTGCATTGGGCAGGCGGCACAGCGCCAGCATCGAGGGGCGCGGCATGTCGCTGGTGGCCGTCAGCAGCGCTTCCAGCCGAGGGTCCTCATGCAGCATCACCGCACGCGGCGGGGGCGGCGTCGACGAGGCGAACAGCACGGCTGCCCAGCCCAGTTCACGCTCCGCATGGACGCCGAGATCGCGCAGGCGCTCCCCCACGCGCGGCGTGTAGCCGAGATTCCCGCGCATCCATGCATCGAGGCGCGGGTCTATGGCCAATAGCCGCGCCTCCCGGTCGAACACCATCCACGCCGTGGCGCTGCGCGCCATGCCCTGCGCACTGACGCTGGCGCGGATGCGGTGGTGCTCCAGCGCGACATAGCTGCGCAGCGCCGCCTCCACGTAAGGCGCGAGCGAGGAGAGCAGGGCGCTGTCCGCCGCCTCGCAAGGTTTAGCGCGGGCGAGGATAAGCCATGCATCGGTCTCCGCGACACGCGGCAGGCGCACCACCCGCTCGTCGGCGATGCCGAGGCGCGCCATCTTGGCCAGGCGGTCGGCCCGGAAGACGGGATCGTGGTCCACGAACTCGCCGACGCTGTAGACGCGGCCCGGGCGCAGTTGGTCGTAGTGCAGGCGCTCCAGCGCATGCATCTCGAACGGATCGAGTTCGCGCGCCTCGCTGCGCAAGTCGCGTCCGGCGTGGAAGTCGGTGATCTGGGCATGCGGGCCGTCGCCCTGCTTCATCACGATGCTGACGTACTCGGCATCGCTCCGGCGACGCAGGCGCTCGAGAAACTCGGCAAACTGCGCCTTGTCGCCAATCCCCGCTATCAGCGGCAGCAGCAAATCTGTCTCATCGTTGGATGTCAGAGCCATATCTCCCTCCCATATGGGAGGTTCTGCGATTTGTCATCCTTGCAAAGAGCGATTCGAGCCCAACAAGAGGGCGACCCTGCGAAGGCCAAAGGACCAGAGATCCTGATGAAGACCCTGACGCACCTCGACAGACTCGAGGCCGAAGCCATCCATATCATCCGCGAAGTCGTCGCCGAGGCCGAGAAGCCGGTGATGCTCTATTCCGTGGGCAAGGACAGCGCGGTGATGCTGCACCTTGCGCGCAAGGCGTTCTATCCCTCGCCGCCGCCGTTCCCGCTGCTCCATGTCGACACCACGTGGAAATTCAAGGCGATGTACGAGCTGCGCGACAAGATGGCGCGTGACAGCGGTATGGAGCTGCTGGTCTACCAGAACCCGGAAGCGGCCGAGAAGGGCATCAATCCGTTCGACCACGGCGCGCTCCACACCGACATGTGGAAGACCGAAGGTCTGAAGCAGGCGCTCGACAAGTACGGCTTCGACGCGGCTTTCGGCGGCGCCCGCCGCGACGAGGAGAAGAGCCGCGCCAAGGAGCGCATCTTCTCGTTCCGCACCTCTTCGCACGGCTGGGATCCGAAGAACCAGCGCCCCGAACTGTGGAACCTCTACAATGCCCGCAAGGCGCGCGGGGAATCGATCCGCGTGTTCCCGATCTCCAACTGGACCGAGCTGGATATCTGGCAGTACATCCACCTCAACGACATCCCCATCGTCCCGCTCTATTTCGCGGACAAGCGCCCCACCGTGGAGCGCGACGGCATGCTGCTGATGGTCGATGACGAACGCTTCCCGCTCAAGGACGGCGAAGTGCCGGTAGAGCGCTCGATCCGCTTCCGCACGCTGGGCTGCTACCCGCTGACGGGTGCAGTGGAGAGCGAGGCGAAGACGCTGCCCGAGGTGATCCAGGAAACCCTCCTCACGACCACCAGCGAGCGACAGGGCCGCGCCATCGACAAGGACGCCGGCGGCGCCGGCATGGAAGTGAAGAAGCAGCAGGGGTACTTCTGATGGCCGATATCGACACCAAGGAAGCGGTCTACGTCACCGACAAGCTCATCGCCGAGGACATCGACGCCTACCTCGTCCAGCACGAGCACAAGACGATGCTGCGCTTCATCACCTGCGGCAGCGTCGACGACGGCAAGTCCACCCTGATCGGGCGCCTGCTCTACGATTCGAAGATGATCTTCGAGGACCAGCTCGACGCGCTCACCGCCGACTCCAAGAAGGTCGGCACGCAGGGGCAGGAGATCGACTTCGCGCTCCTCGTCGACGGCCTCGCCGCCGAGCGCGAGCAGGGCATCACCATCGACGTGGCCTACCGCTTCTTCAACACCGAGAAGCGTAAGTTCATCGTCGCCGACTGCCCCGGCCACGAACAGTACACCCGCAACATGGTGACGGGCGCCTCGACCGCCGACCTCGCGGTGATCCTGATCGATGCGCGCAAGGGCGTGCTGGTGCAGACGCGCCGCCATTCGTACTTGTGCCACCTGATCGGCATCAAGAACATTGTGCTGGCGGTGAACAAGATGGACCTCGTCGACTACGACCAGGCCGTGTTCGACGGCATCGTCAAGGACTACGCCGAGTTCGCCAGGTCGATCGGGATCGACAGCTTCACCGCGATGCCGATCTCCGGCTTCAAGGGCGACAACATCACCACGCCTTCGGCCAATACGCCCTGGTACAAGGGGCCGACGCTGGTGGAGCACCTCGAAACCGTCGAGGTTCTCTCCTCGGTCGATGCCGACAAGCCGTTCCGCCTGCCGGTGCAGTGGGTGAACCGTCCCAACCTCGACTTCCGCGGCTTCTCGGGCCTCATCGCCACCGGCAGCGTCAAGCCGGGCGACAAGATCCGCGTACTGCCCTCGGGCAAGACCAGCGCGATCACCCGCGTCGTTACCTATGACGGCGATCTCGACGAAGCCGTTGCCGGCCAGTCGGTTACGGTGTGTTTCGAAGATGAAATCGACTGCTCGCGCGGCTCGGTCATCTCGGTCGCCGACAATCCGGCGCAGACCGCCGACCAGTTCGAATCGACGATCGTGTGGCTGGCCGACGAGGCGCTGATCCCTGGCCGCGCCTATTGGCTCAAGCTGGGCACGCAGCAGGTCTCCGCGACCGTGGCCGAGCCCAAGTACACGGTCAACGTCAACACCATGGAGCACATGGCGGCCAAGACGCTGGACCTCAACGCCATCGGCGTGGCGGAACTGACCACCGACAAGCAGGTCGTCTTCGAGCCTTATGCCGAGAACCGCACGCTCGGCGGCTTCATTCTGATCGACAAGATGACCAACGCCACCGTCGCGGCGGGCATGCTCAACTTCTCGCTACGCCGTTCGCAGAACGTCCACTGGCAGGCCGTCGACATCGACCGCAAGCAGCATGCGGGGCTCAAGAACCAGAAGCCCGCCGTGCTGTGGTTCACCGGTCTTTCGGGTTCGGGCAAGTCCACGATCGCCAACATGGTCGAGAAGAAGCTGCACCGGATGAACCGGCACACCTTCCTGCTCGACGGGGACAACGTGCGCCACGGTCTGAACAAGGATCTGGGCTTCACCGAGGCCGACCGCATCGAGAACATCCGCCGCGTGGGCGAAGTCTCGAAGCTGATGACCGACGCAGGGCTGATCGTCATCACCGCGTTCATCTCGCCGTTCCAGGCGGACCGCGAGATGGTGCGCGCGATGCTGCCCGAGGGTGAATTCATCGAGGTGTTCATCGACACCCCGCTGAAGGTTGCCGAGGCGCGCGACGTCAAGGGCCTCTACAAGAAGGCGCGTTCCGGTGAGCTGAAGAACTTCACCGGCATCGACAGTCCCTACGAAGCGCCGCGCAATCCCGAGGTGCGGATCGACACGACGGTCATCTCGCCCGAGGAAGCGGCCGAACTCATCGTCAACACCCTGCTGGGAGACGCCTGATGTCCTATACCGACGGCGATCTCGCGGCGAAGCTGGCGGACGAAGCGGGCAAGATCCTCCTCAGCGTGCGTGGCTCCGGCCTGTTCGGCGGGAAAGCACTGGGCAAGGCGGGCGACCAGACCGCCAACCAGTTCCTCTGCCACGCCCTGCGTGAGCAGCGTCCCGAGGACGGCCTGCTCTCCGAGGAGGAGAAGGACAACGCCGAGCGCCTGGCCATGAGCCGCGTATGGATCGTGGACCCCGTGGACGGCACCCGCGAATACGGCGAGGAGCGCGCCGACTGGGCGGTCCATGTCGGCCTTGCGGTGGACGGCGTGCCGGTGCTGGGCGCAGTGGCGCTGCCGGGCGCCGACCTCGTGCTGCGTTCGGACCAGCCGGGCGAGGTTCCGCCCGCGCCGGAAAAGCTGCGCATGGTCGTGAGCCGCACCCGGCCCGCGAAAGAGGCCACCAGCGTGGCGGAGACGATCGGTGCCGAACTCGTGCCGATGGGCTCGGCCGGGGCCAAGGCCATGGCGATCCTGCTCGGGCAGGCGGATATCTACCTGCACTCGGGCGGGCAGTACGAGTGGGACAGTTGCGCGCCGGCCGCCGTGGCGCTCGGCTGGGGGCTGCATGTCTCGCGGATCGACGGTTCGCCTTTGGTCTACAACCGCGAGGACGTCTACATGCCCGACCTGCTGATCTGCCGGAAGGAGCACGCGGACATGGTGCTGCGCGAGGTCGCGGCGTTGGTTTGAGCGCGGCCCCTTCATTCGCCCATTGCGTCGTCATCCCAGCGAAAGCTGGGACCGTTGTGGCCATCATGCAAGCCTGCGTGAGGCCGCAGCGTCATTCGCCGAAGCCTCGGCGCAAGCTCTCGTCAGGCCGCCAGCGGTCCCAGCCTTCGCTGGGATGACGGGGCGGTCTGACGCAAGAACTGCATTCGCGGCACAACGCCCCCACGGCATTTTGCTATCGATTGTGTATCACATCTCAGTCAACATTGCTGTTCAGTGACGCCCCCGCTATAGCCGCCCCCTTTTACGGGTAATCGGGGGCAGACATGGAAGCGAGGACCAGGCGCAGGGTCAGGGACCCGATTGCGACGCGCGAGACGATCCTCGAGGCGGCCAGCAACCTACTGGCAAAGGACGGGCTTGAGGGGGTCAGCCTCTCAGCCGTGGCGCATCTGGCGGCCGTCAACCGGGGCACCGCCTACCAGCATTTCGAAACGCGCGAGAAGCTGATCGAGGCGACGATCCAGTGGGTCTCGGACAAGCTGTTCCGCGCCGTGTTCGGCGATCCGGAGACGATCGGCGACCGCCGCGTCGAGGAAGTCGATACCGCCGCGCTCACCGACCGCCTGTGCGATTTCGCCATGGAGAACCCGGAAATCTGCCGCGTCTGGCTGCAGCAGGTGCTGGCCTCGCCCGACCCCAGCCAGGACCCGTTCTGGCGCGAATATGCGGGATCGCTCCAGCGCTTCGCCGATACCAAGCTGGCGATGCCCGGGATCGATGCCGAGGTGTTCTCGGTGATGAACCTTGCGGGCGTGTTCTTCTGGCCGATCTTCGCGCGCGCCCATGCCGCGAACGAGGAGGAGCGCAATGCGCTGACCAAGCGCTTCAGCCACGAGATATTGCGCCTCTCGATGTACGGCTCGATGAACGCCTCGCGCTTTCCCGAAGTGGCGGCGCGGCTAGCGGCGGAGGATGGGGCTGCGCAGTCTCGCGGTCGAGGTTAGCGCGAGGGGGCTTCGACAGGCCGTGCCTGACCCTTCGACGAGCTCAGGGTGAGCGGAGGTGGTGTAAACCTCCCAGCCCCCGTTTGAAGTAGTGTAAGCTTCCAACCCCGCTCAGGCTGAGCTCGTCGAAGCCCCCTCGGCGAGCCACTTCCATTTCGCCTCCGCGATGCCATGCATTTCGCCTCCGCGATGCCATGTCCCGCCGGCATTGACGCATGGGGTCCGAACCCGTCAGCACGGCAGGCGAGTTCGACCCCGTATCGGGCCGAAGAGGGAGTTCGCCAGAGATGTTTTCCGCCATCGTCATCGACAAGACCGAACAGGGCCAGACCGTCGGCCTCCAGCAGCTGGACGAAAGCGCGCTGCCCGAAGGCGACGTGACCATCGACGTCGCCTTCTCAACGCTCAACTTCAAGGACGGCCTCGCGATCACCGGCGCCTCGCCGGTCGTGCGCAAGTTCCCGATGGTGCCCGGCATCGACCTCGTCGGCACCGTGACCGAGAGCAGCCATGGCGACTGGAAAGCGGGCGACACCGTCGTGCTCAACGGCTGGGGCGTGGGCGAAGTCCACTGGGGCGGTCTCGCACAGAGGGCGCGGCTCAAGGGCGACTGGCTGGTGCCGCTGCCTTCGGCCTTCACCCCGGCACAGGCCATGGCGATCGGTACGGCGGGCTACACCGCTGCCCTGTGCGTCGATGCGCTCGTCGATTTCGGCGTAACCCCGGATCAGGGCGAGGTGCTCGTCACCGGCGCCACCGGCGGCGTCGGCTCGGTCGCCATCGCGATCCTCAAGAAGCTCGGTTATTCGGTCGCCGCGCTGACCGGCAAGCCGGGCGAGGCGGACTATCTCAAGGCGCTCGGCGCCGAAACCATCATCGACCGCGCCGAACTGGCCGAGAAGGGCAAGCCGCTGCAGAAAGAGCGCTGGGCGGGCGTCGTCGATACGGCGGGCAGTTTCACCCTTGCGAATGCTTGCGCGCAGACGAAGTACGGCGGCGCGGTGGCGGCCTGCGGTCTGGCACAGGGCGCGGACCTGCCCGCGACCGTGATGCCCTTCATCCTGCGCGGCGTGGCACTGCTCGGCATCGACAGCGTCATGGCGCCGAAGGCCAAGCGCCTTAAGGCATGGGACCGTCTGGCGAAGGATCTCGATCCCGCCTCGCTCGACACCATCGGCCAGACCATCGCCCTTGGTGATGCGGTGGAGGCCGCGAAGAAGTTCATGTCGGGCGAGGTCAAGGGCCGCTTCATCGTCGACGTGAACGCCTGACGTCAGCAGAGCGAAGAGGACGGCATGACGGCTTCGGTCAAGGTGGTGGACGGCCTTTCGGTCGTCCACGGCATTCCTCTCGGCGAGGAGCAGGGCATCGGCGCGCTGACGCTGGGCGGCTACGTGCGTGAGGTCACCGCGCGCTACGGCCCGCGCGAGGCTGCGGTGATCCACCTTGGCGGGGAGGTCGTGCGCTGGACCTACGACGATCTCTACGCCCGCTCGCTGGAAGTGGCGAAGTCGCTGCTGGCGCTCGGCACCGGCAAGGGCACGCGCGTGGGCGTGCTGATGACCAACCGCCCCGAATTCCTCGCCGCCGTGTTCGGTGCGGCGCTGGCCGGGTGCGTGGCGACGCCGATCAGCACGTTCTTCACGCCCTCCGAGCTGGAAGTGGTGCTAAAGGCCTCGGGCGTGTCGGTGCTGCTGCTCGAGCGCTCGGTGCTGAAGAAGGACTTCGCCGAAATGCTGGCCGGGCTGGAGCCAGAGGTCATGACCGCCAAGCCCGGCGCACTGGCCTCGCGCACGTTCCCGTTCCTGCGCTATGCGGCGATGGTCGACAGTGACGAGCCGCTGGGCATGATCGAGGGGCAGGGCGCCTTCCTCGCGCGCGGCCGCGATGTGGCCGAAGACCTCGTTCTCGCCGCCGCAGATGCGGTCTCGCCCGCCGATCCCGGCATCCTGCTGTTCTCCTCGGGCTCGACCGGCAAGGCCAAGGGCATCCTCAGCGCGCATCGCGGGGTGTGCCTGCAGCTCTGGCGCTGGCCGCAGTGGTACGCGATTTCCGATGATCTTCCCGCCCGCACGTGGTCGGCGAACGGCTTCTTCTGGTCGGGCAACTTCACGATGGCGCTGGGCGGTACGCTTTCGCGCGGAGGGACGCTGGTGCTGCAGCGCTGGTTCGATGCCGCCGAGGCGCTGGAGCTTATGGACGCCGAGCGCGCCAACATGGCGCTCGCCTGGCCGCATCAGTGGGCTCAGCTGGAGGCTGCACCGAATTACCTCGACGTCGATCTGGCCTCTCTTGTTTACGTCTGCAGGAACCAGCCGATCTCGCGCCAGCCCACGGTCAACAGCACATGGGTCGAGCCCGGGCAGGCTTACGGCAATACCGAGACGTTCACACTGATCTCGGTCTTCCGTTCAGGCACGCCCGAGGCGATCGCGGGCAAGTCCCACGGCATTCCGACGGCCGGTTCCACGATCAAGATCGTCGACCCGATGACTGGCGCTACGATGCCGCTGGGCGAGCGCGGGGAGATCGCGGTCAAGGGACCGACGCTGATGCTGGGCTACCTCGGCATCCCGCTCGATGAATCGCTCGACGGCGACGGTTTCCTGCGCACCGCCGATGGCGGCTACGTGGACGGCGAAGGCCGCCTGTTCTGGGAAGGCCGCCTCAACGACATCATCAAGACCGGCGGCGCCAATGTCTCGCCGCTCGAAATCGACGAGGTCATCCGCGCGCACCCCGAAGTCAAGGTCTCGCAGACGGTGGGCGTGCCTGATGAACTGCTCGGCGAACTCGTCGTCTCCTGCATCGTCCCGGTCGAGGGCACCAGCCCCAGCGCAGAGGCGATCCGCGACTTCGCCAAGGAAAAGCTGGCTAGCTACAAGCTGCCGCGCCGCATTCTCTTCGTGGCCGAGGGCGAACTTGAAACTACCGGCAGTGCCAAGATCAAGACCGCCGAGCTGCGCAAGCTGGCGGCGGAGCGGCTGGCAGAGGTCTGAGCGATGGCGGCTCTCGATTTTGCCGACTGGCTCGCCATCTGCAACCTCAAGGCGGCGTATTGCCGCATGCTCGACACCAAGGACTGGGAGGGCTGGAAGCAGCTTTTCACCGAGGATTGCGTGCTCGATACGCGGCCGAGCGGGGGCTCCCGGGAAGAGGGGCGCGAGCGTATCTGCACGATCGTCAGTACGGCGCTGGCGAACGCGAAGACCGCGCACCACGTCCACTCGCCCCAGATCGATATCGATGGCGACCGCGCCCAGGTGGTCTGGGCAATGCAGGATCGGGTCGTCAAGGATGACTTCGCGCTAACCGGCTACGGTCACTATCACGAGACCTGCGTGCGCACGGTCGAGGGCTGGAAGATCGCCGGGCAGGTGCTGACGCGCCTGATCCTCGAGGTCGAGAGTCCGGCGCCCTGAGGTCATCGCCGGGGCGCGTCGCGCGGCAATAGGCGGCGCTCACGTGACCCGCTATGGTGCCATTCGAAGCAGCCGACCCACATGCAGCGGGCGGCGAGGGAGCGGAGGAAGCGTGGGCAAGACCATCGTTATCACAGGTGCCGGATCGGGTCTCGGCAAGGCTCTGGCACGGCGTTTTGCAAGCGAGGGCGAAACGGTGATCCTGCTCGGGCGTACCTTGTCGAAGGTGCAGGCGCTGGCGGACGAGCTGGGTGCGCCCGCGCTCGCAGTGGCATGCGACGTGGCCGATGCCGGTTCGGTCCGCGCGGCTTTCGCGCAGATCGCCGAGGCCCATCCGAAGATCGACGTGCTGATCAACAATGCCGGTATCTACGAACCCTTCACCGTGGCGGAAGCCACGGACGAGCAGATCGACGGCATCCTGAATACCAACCTGAGGGGGCCGATCTATTGCTGCCGCGCGGCGATCCCGATGCTGGAAAGCGGCGGCCTCATCATCAACGTCGGCAGCGAGTCCGTAGCGGTGCCTTTCGTGATGCTCTCGCTCTACCAGTCGAGCAAGGCGGGGCTGGAGATGTTCACTACCGCTCTGGAGGCGGAACTGGAGGAGAGCGGCATCCGCGTGGCCCTGCTACGCGCCGGGCCGATGTACGATGAAGACAAGTCCTCTCCGAACTGGGACCGCGATGCGGCAATGCGCTTCCATATGGGCTGCGCGAAGAACGGGCTGGACCTGCGCGAGCGCCCGGTTTCGCACTCGGCCTCGCCGACCGGCATTTTCCGCGCGGTGATCGACCTGCCGGCGGACGTGCGCGTCAGCCACGTCTCGATCGGCGCGCGCAAGATCTGATCTCGAACACTCTTTTCGGCAAGGACAAGACAATGACCACTCTTCCCGACGCCCGGCTCTATATCGACGGCAAGTTGCGCGATGCCACTGGCGGCGCGACTTTCGACGTCATCAGCCCCTGGACCGGCGAGCCGGTCGGCAAGGCCGCCGACGCCACCGCCGCCGACGTGGACGAGGCGATCGCCGCCGCCCGTCGCGCCTTCGACGAGACCGACTGGGCCACGAACGTCGAAAAGCGCGTCGCCTTGGTCAAAAAGTACCGCGAACTGTTCGAGCGCGAACGCCCGCGACTGGCGCAGTTGGCGATTCACGAGGCGGGCGCTGCGCAGGGTGCGGTCGGCCGCGCTCACGTCGGGATGGCGATCGACGGCTGGGACGATTACATGGCCGTGTTCGACAAGCTCGAATGGGAGAAGGACTACGGCGAGAAGCAGGCCGCAGGCATCATTCACAAGCGCCTCGGCGTGCGCGAGGCAGTCGGTGTGGTCGGTGCGATCACGCCGTGGAACGTGCCGCTCTACGTCAATATCGGCAAGGTCGTCGCGGCGCTGCTGGCAGGCTGTACGGTAATTCTCAAGCCCGCGCCCGACACCCCGGGCATGGGCGCGATCTTCGGGGAACTGGCGGTCGAGGCAGGCTTTCCGGACGGCGTCATCAATGTCGTGTTCGGCGCCGACCCGGCGCTGGCCGGCGAGATGCTGGTCACCGACCCGCGCGTAGACCTGATCTCGTTCACGGGCTCCACCGGTGTCGGTAAGCGCATCATGGAGCAGGGAGCCGGAACGCTGAAGCGCGTGTTCCTCGAACTCGGTGGCAAGTCGGCCAAGATCGTGCTCGACGATGCGCCGAGCTTTGCGATGGACGTGGCGAGGACCATGCTGGTCTTCCACGCCGGGCAGGGCTGCGCGGTCCATTCAAGACTGCTGGTGCCCCGCAGCCGCTATGAGGAGGCCAAGGCCGTGCTGAAGGGGGCCTATGGCAACTTTGGCGACAACTGGGGCGATGTGGAGAATCCGGCGCACATCATGGGCCCGGTCGTCTCGAAGCGGCAGATGGAGCGGGTGAAGAGCTACATCGACCTCGGCCAGCAGGAAGGCGCGACGTTGCTCGCGGGCGGCAACATCCGCCCTGACAAGGGGGGCGGCTATTTCGTGGAGCCGACGTGCTTCGTGGACGTTACCAACGATATGCGCATCGCCCAGGAAGAGATATTCGGCCCCGTCCTAGTCGTCATTCCCTACGAGGATGACGAGGACGCCATCCGCATCGCCAACGAAAGCTCTTACGGACTTTCGGGCGGCGTATCGGGCAGCCACGACCGGGCGATCAATATCGCCCGCAAGGTCCGCACCGGCTCGATGAGCGTGAACAACGGCATGTGCATCGCCGGCGACATTCCCTTCGGCGGCTTCAAGGCCAGTGGCATGGGCCGCGAATGGGGCCTTGAAGGCATCGAGGAATTCACCGACGTCAAGATGCTTGCCTGGCCGGTCGGCCAGGTGGAAGCCGCCTGAGGCGCGATGCCGGGGGAGGAGGCTGAGACCGACTACTTCGCGGGCCTGCAGCCAACCCTGGCGGCTGCGGTGACCACGGCCTGCGCGGTGGTCAGTCACAATCTCAACGGGCAGCGCCTCGGCCGCAAGGGCAGGGTGACGCGTGAGCGCATCCTCGCCGCTGCGATCGAACTGATCGAGGACTCGGAGGAACCGGTGACGCTCGGCCGCGTGGCGCGGCACGCGTCACTGGGGATGACTTCGGTGTACAACTACTTCACCGACATGACCGGACTGCTGCTGGCGGTGCTCGCCCCGGTCATGGCGACGGCGGAGGACGATTACCTCTCGCTGGCGCGTGAGCCCTGGCCTGACGAGGAACTCTACGCTCGTTGCTACGGGTTCGTGCGGGCGTACCACGGATTCTGGGCGCGGCACTCGCGGTTGCTGCACTTGCGCAACGCGCTTGCGGACCAGCAGGACGCGCGCATGATGGCGCACCGCATCCGCTCAAGCCGCCCGATCATCGCGCTGCTAGTGAAGCAGATGGGCGATGAGCCGATCGGGCTTGGACCCCATACCTCGATGGCGACGATGGTGATGATCGGGATCGAGCGCTCGGTGACGCTGGTGACGGACAAGGAATTGCGCAAACTGGTCGGCATCGAGCCGGAACTGAGCGAAGATCGCTATCTGGTGCCCGGAGCAAGGCTGATGGAATTCGCGATCAGCGACGCGAGGCAGTAAATCCTCCCCTGTGGGGGGAGGAATTCGCGTCTCACTTCGCCTTGCCGCCTACGCCCTTCAGGTAGGCTTCCATGCCCTTGATGTAGTCCGGGTTCAGCATCAGGCCACTGTTGCCCATGCGCTCGACCTGCCGCGCGGAATCGCGGCCCAGTTCGGCGCAAAGCTCGATCGCCACCTTGGCTGCGCCCATCTGCTCGCTGTTCTGCTTCGCGAGGTGGCGGCAGAAGTCCATCACCTCGGCTTCGAACGTGTCATCCTCGTAGACCTGGTGGACCAAGCCCATGGTGAACGCCATGTCGGCGCTGGCGGGCTTGTTGGCCATGATGAGCCAACGGGCCCAGTGCGGTCCACAGATCCGCGTCAACCGCGAGACGCCGCCAGAGGCCGGCAGCACCCCGAACAACCCTTCCGGGAAGGCATAGGCCGCGCTTTTCGCCGCGAGGCGGAAGTCGCACGAAAGGCTCATCTCCAGTCCTCCGCCTACGCACATCGCGTGGTGCGCGGCGACGATGGGTTTCTCGACATGCTCAATCTCGTCCCAGAGCTGCTGCATGTTGTTGAGGTTGAGACGATGGTTTTCGCGGATCTTGCTGGCGGAATCGGCCGCGACATTCGCCTCGGAGACGATGTTGCGATTGCCGCCGCGAAGGTCCGCGCCCGAACTGAAGTAACGCCCGGCCGAGCGGATCAGCATGACCTTGAGGTCAGCCCGCTCTCGCAGCCGCAGCACGGCTTCGGTCAGGAGGTCCATCATCTCGCGGCTG
The DNA here is from genome assembly GCF_054589055.1 of Novosphingobium sp. 11B. NCBI lineage: Bacteria > Pseudomonadati > Pseudomonadota > Alphaproteobacteria > Sphingomonadales > Sphingomonadaceae > Novosphingobium > Novosphingobium sp. 11B. Next base: position 18,072 of record NZ_BAAILP010000156.1, read on the forward strand.
ATGGCGTTGAGCTTATCGGGCCGGTTGAGCGTGGCGACGAGAATGCCGTCCGTCTCCTCGGTCAGCAGGTGCGGGGCTTCTTCGGTCATTGTGGTCTCCTCATCCCCGGGTACGCGGCAGACCAAGCCCGCGTTCGGCGACCATGGAGCGATGCACTTCGCTGGAGCCGCCATAGATCGTCGAGCCCGCCGCATGGCGATAGCACTGGTTGAGCAGCGCGACTGCCCCCTCGCGTTTCGAGAGCGAGAGCGGCGCTGTCAGGTCCAGGAGGTCGCGGCTGTCGCTGAGGAACTTCTCGGAGGAGTACATCTTCGCCATCGGCCCGAAGGCGTGATTGGGCTTCTTTTCGATGCTGGACCACTGCGCGCGGTACGTGAGCATGTCCGAGACCCACAAGTGCGCGACGGCGCGCGCCAGACGGCACTGGGTGCGCACTTCGCCGTCGATGCCCAGTTCCCGCGTCACCTCCTCGGCGGCCTCGATCATCGCCTTCATGACCTTGGAGAAGCCGCCGCCGTGCTCCAGTTCCAGCGCGGCGCTCATCGTCCTGGTGCCGCCATTGATCTCGCCCAGGCGCCAGGAATCGGGGATCACCACGCCGTCGTAGAAGGTGATATTGGTACGCTCGTCCTGGAAGGTGTGGACGGCCTGCACGGTCACGCCCTCGGTCTTGAGGGGGACGATGAACATCGTCAGGCCCTTGTGCTTGGGGACGTCGGGGTTGGTGCGCGTGAGCATCAGGACGTAGCTCGAAAGGTTGGCGCCGCTGGTCCACATCTTGGTGCCGTCGATGCGCCACGAGCCGTCCTCGAGCTGCGTTGCCTTACACTGTGCGGCGAAGACGTCCGAGCCACACGAAGGCTCCGAATAGCCTAGCGAACACAGCACATCACCGCCGACGATCCGGGGCAGCACTTCGGCCTTGAGTTCGTCCGAGCCGTACTTGTCGATCATCATCGCCACCATGGCCGCGACATTGGCGCCTGGGGTGTTGTAGCCCTGCCGCTCCATTTCGCCCATCGCCGCGATGCGCGCATAAGGGGTGATGTTGCGACCGGACAGGTGCTCGGGGAGGCCGGGGAACAGCAGGCTGTGCTCGGCCAGCATCTTGTGGACTTCGGGGACGTAGCCTTCCCAGGAATAGTGGAACTTCGCCTTCTGTTCGGGCGTGACCTTGGTGGCGAACAGTTCGGCGATTTCCGCGCAGACCTGGCGGGCTTCGTCTCCGAGGTCGAAGTCGAGCGGCACTTCGCCCGAAGCGGGCAAGGCGACCGTCTCGCCTGCGTAGAGGCGGCGTCCGGCCTCTTCCAGAGCAAGCGCGGGGTCACCTGCGACCAGCGGCCATGCCTTGGCGCGCAGGTTGTAGAGATGGACGTCGTATTCGTTCGACAGCCCGTAGCCGCCGAAGGTGTGCAACCCCTGCGCAACGGACCGTGCTGCAGCATCGCAGGCGTACCAGTAGGCCAGCGAGATCGTCGCGGCGGCTTCGTCCGAATTGTCGTAGATGTCCCGGATCGCCTTCCAGGCAAGGAACTTGGCGCCATCGACATCGCACAGCAGGTCGGCGAGAGGGTGCGAGATGCCCTGGAATGTGCCGATCAGCTGGCCGAACGCCTTGCGCTCACCCGCGTAGGCAGCGGCCATCTGGAGTGCCTGCCGCCCGATGCCGGAAAGCGCGACCGCCATGTAGAGCTTCCACTCCTCCAGCGCTGCGGCGAACAGCGCCAGTGCATCTTCCCCGGAGCCGAGCACGATCGCTTCGCCCGCGGCAAGGTCCATCTGTGCAACGGGCGTAGTGGCGAGGTTGGGTTCGGTTTTGCCATCGACGCCGGTGACCAGCACCACATCCGACCCACGGCGCGCGATGATCGCCTTGGCCACCGATCCGCCCGCAATCCACTGCCTCGATTGCAGCGAAGTATCTTGCATGGCGATGGTCACCACGGCCTCACCGCTGATCGCGGCCTCGAGTAATTCGTCCTGTCCGCCGAGTTGGCCGAGCAGGCGCACCGCCACCAGCGCCTCGGCCAGCGGTCCGGAGACGAGCGTGCGCCCGGCCTCCTCCATCAGCAGCGCCGTGTCGAACAGGCCTAGATCCATGCCGCCCGCATCCTCGGGCACCCGCATCGCGAAGGCGCCGAGTTCGGCGAGGCCGCTCCACAGAGCGGCGTCGAAGCCGTCGGTCTCCTGGGCCTTACGGACGCGTGACGTGCTGGAATGCTCATCGAGAAAACGCGCGAAGGTATCGCGCATCATTTCCTGTTCGTCGGTGAGATCGAAGTTCATGGCAGGCTTTCCCGGAGCTTATCGTTTTGCTTCACCATCGTCCTGAACACAGGTTGGAAGGGTGTTCAATCCGGCCTCGGCGGCAATCGCAGGCACGATGGGGCGGGCGGTAAAGAGCGGGGTTCGACAAGCTAGGCCCGAGCCGATTGGAAGGGCGTATGCGTTGTTTCCGCTCAGGCTGAGCTTGACGAAGCCCCCGCGTGGGAGCGGCAATCGCACAAGCGATGGCTCTGGCGTGCATGTGGCTAGCGCGGCGCGAGCACGATAGTCTCACCGGCAAAAGACAAGCGGGAAGAAGCGCCGGCGCACGCACTCACGGGAGACGAGAGATGGAAATGAACGACATGGTCATCATCAGCGTCGATGACCACATCAGCGAACCGCCCGACATGTTCCAGAACCACTTGTCCGGCGATCTGCTCGAATCCGCGCCCAGGATGGTGAAGGACGAGAACGGCAAGGATGTATGGGTCTACCAGGGGCAGACTTTCGCCTCGGTCGCACTCAACGCCGTGGTCGGGCGGCCTTTCGAGGAATACGGCATGGAGCCGACCTCGCTCGACCAGTTACGCGACGGCGTCTACATGGTGGACGAGCGGGTGAAGGACATGGACGTCAACGGCGTTGCCGCCTCGCTCAACTTCGGATCGGTCTTCGACTTCGCAGGTGGCCGCCTGCACCGGGTGCCCGACCGCGACCTCGCGGTGAAGCATGTCAGCGCCTACAACGACTGGCACATCGATGAATGGTGCGGCGCGCATCCGGGGCGCTTCATCCCCTGTGCCATCCTGCCGACCTGGAACATGGACGCGACGATCGCCGAGCTGAAGCGAGTCAGCGCCAAGGGCTGCCACACCGTGTCGATCAGCGAGAACCCGACCTGCCAGGGCCTGCCGAGCATCCACAACGAGTACTGGAAGCCGTTCTACAAGGCTATCGCCGATCTCGACATGACGATCTGCATCCACATCGGCGGTGGCAATCCTGCGCCGCATGCGTCGATGGAGACTCCGATCGAGGCGTGGATCTCGACGATGCCGATGACGATCGCCTATGCTGCGTCGGACTGGCTGCAGCTTGAGGCGCTGCACGAGTACCCGGACCTGCGCATCGCGTTGTCGGAAGGCTCGATCGGCTGGGTGCCCTATTTCACCGAGCGGGCCGACTTCTCCAACTCGCGCCACAAGTACTGGACGCATTCGCGCTTCCAGGACCTGAAGCCGAGCGAGATGTTCAAGCGCCACTTCCTGAACTGCTTCATCGACGATGCGTTTGGATTGCAGAACATCGGCTTCATCGGCGAGGACAACATCGCCTATGAGTGCGACTATCCGCATTCCGACACGCTCTGGCCCGAAGTGCCGGAGCGCCTGTGGCCGACGATCAATCACCTGACCGACGCGCTGATCGACAAGATCACGCACGGCAACGCGATGCGCTGGTTCCGTTTCGATCCCTTCAAGCACCACGCCAAGGCCGATCTGACGGTCGGTGCGCTGCGGGCAAAAGCTGCAGCGGCAGGCGTGGACATCACTCCCAAGTCCTCGCTTGGCGAGCGGCCGCTGGAAGAAGGCGAAGTGCGTCCGGTCACCTCGGGCGACATCATGAAGATGTTCATGCGCCACGACGATGCCGACCGCCTCAACCGCATGGCCGGGCAGGAGGCCTGAGAAAAGGGAGGCGTCGTTTCGGACACGGCGCCTGACCCTTCGACAAGCTCAGGGTGAGCGGACTTGGTTTAATGCCCTTTGAATTCCGCCCAGGCTGAGCCTGTCGAAGCCTCATCGGCAAAAGAAAAGGCCCCGCGAGACGTGCTCGCAAGGCCTTTTCCCGTTGGGATATGTGAAAGTCAGGCGGCGTGCGAGAACTGCTCGACGCTGGCTTGTGCATGCTGCGCCGCCGGATCGGGCAGGCAGGCACGCATAGCGTCGCGCAGGCACTGAAAAAGCGCCTCGGGGTTCACCTTGTCATCCTTGCCGTAGACGATGCTGACGACCAGCGGATGGCCTTCCGGCTGACGCGGGACGAGGCCGCTCAGCGCATCGGCACCGGTGGCGAAACCGGCCGGGCCGAACAAGTGGCGCGGATCGCGGCAGGCGTCGATACGAGCCATCATTTCCGAGAATGCGAACTTTTCCTGTTCGACCGCCTCGGCGTTGAGACGGCGCACCATGCCTTCGCAGCGCTGGCGGGTGACGGTGGACAGCATCAGCCAGCCCGGTGCGTTGCGCGCCAGAGGCTCCTTTACGCCGCCGGCCAGTTCGCGGGTCGCGGCGGGGGCACGAGGGCCATGGCGCCAGTTCACGATCTGCGCGTCGAGGCCGACCATCGAATGCAGCGCCACCGAAAGGCCGGTCTGCGCGACAAGGCGGTCCATCAGGCGCACGATACGGCCGTCACGCACCAGTTCCGGCTGACCGGAAGTGCCGATCAGCGCCGCGCGAGGGGTAAGGCTGTAGGCGCGCGAGTAGGGGTCCTTGTGCAGCAGACCCAGCTCGACGAGGCTCGAAAGCAGCTCCGAGGTGCTCGACTGCGGCCGGTTGTACCGACGCACGATGTCCATGACGGTCGCTTCACGGTGCGCGTCGTCGAAGTACTCCAGTACCTCGATCACGCGACGTGCGATCTTTGCCTTGTTCGATGACGTTGCCTTGCCAGCCATGAGGTCTCTCTCCTTCCCTCTTGCGTGGTTGATGAACTCGATCGTTAGCGCCGAGTACTGCCTCAATCCCCGAGTCGTTTCCGAGATAACTGAGTCATTCTCGTTTTTTGCTGACTTTGGTTAGCATCAACAGAGGTGTTCATCAATAGAAGTTTTTGTATACGAATGTCGAACATGTGGCAGATGGCGCAATCCGTCGGTCGAGCCTGTTTCCGAACGCTGCGGGCTGCGAGATGATACAGGCCCGCGATCGGGAGGGATGGTCAATGCCGCCGGAGCGGTCCATGCCGGTACGAGAACACCGGGAATCACTCAGGGACCATATGAAAAGTGTCGGAATTGGCGACCTGACGGGTTCTAGGTCGAGGTTTGCCTCGAGCCGGCCGGATTGGGGCGGGCCGATTTCTTTCATCGATGGCGATAGCGCACCGAATAAGGCGGACGGACGAGATCCGCCGCCATGGCCGGTGGTGGGAATTGGGGCGCACCACGAGGGCGGTTCGGAAAAGTTGGATACTTTTGTCGAAGATGGTTTCGATCCTTTTCAAATCCGGAAAGCCGTAGAGGCTTGCCCGATCGCTGCGGCGACGCTTGTTCAACTGCTGCGGTTGCTGCCGTCGCTGGGTTTGAAGGATGGGCTCGTTGCCGAGTCGCTGGCTTATGCGGCGCTTCAGGGTAGCAACGAACATCGCACGTGGCTGGCCCGGCGCGCACCACCGGACGCAAAGCGCGGGCCAGGCGCCGTCCGTCTTGTGCGGGAAGGGGATACGGTGATCGCGACTCTCGATCGTGCCGGAGCGGGCAATGCGATCGATCGATCGATGCGCGATGCCCTGTCGGAAGCCTTTGCGCTGGTGAACCTCGATCCCACGATTACCTCGATCACGCTGCGCGGGGAGGGGCGCTGCTTCAGCGTCGGTGCGGACATCGGGGAGTTCGGGACGACGCTGGACCCGGCGACGGCACATGCGATCCGCCGCCGGACGCTGCCCGCCAATCAGGCGGTGCTGTGCGCCGACCGCTTCGTCGCCGAGATCGATGGCGCCTGCGTGGGGGCGGGACTCGAACTTGCCGCCTTCGCGGGGCGCGTCACGGCAACGCGCCGATCATGGTTTCAATTGCCGGAACTGGCGATGGGGATCATTCCGGGCGCGGGAGGCTGCGTCTCGCTGACCCGCCGGATCGGGCGCCATCGCACGGCGCTTCTGGTGCTGTCAGGCCGCCGCCTCAGCGCGAAGAAGGCGCTCGAATGGGGGCTTGTCGATGCGCTGGTGGATTAGTTTTCCGCCCGCGATCACGAGGCGTACGTCGTTCTTGTCGAAGCGGGCCCGAACTTCGGCCCAGGGGCGGTCGAGCAGGCAAAGGTCGGCCGTGGCACCGATCGCGATCCGGCGCTGGCGTGAAAAATCCGCCGGGTCCGCGAGATAGAGCGCCAGTGCGTCTTCGGGTGTGAGCGCTTCGTTCGGTCCGATGACCGCACCGCCGGGCGTGCGGCGGCTTATGGCGGCGGCAATGGATTTCCACGGATCCGCAGAGCCGTAAGGGGCATCGCTCCCGCCGGCGAGCGGCATGCCTGCCGCCTTCAGGCTGCGCAACCGGTAGAGATCGACGTGATGCCTGGGATCGACGTCGGCCAGATAGCGGTCGCCGCGCTCGGCAATGAAGTGGGGCTGGACGCACGCCGACAGGCGGAGGCCGTGCATGCGCGCCACCAGATCGGGAGAGGCGACGGAGACATGCTCGATCCGGTCGCCGGGCGCGCTCCCGTCGGCTTCGAGCAGGGCGAGCGTGAACACCAGTTCAACTTCGGTGACGCAGTGCACGGCCAGGGCACGGCCTTGTGCGCGCCCGGCCCGGATCAGGCTCAGTGCCGCATCGAAGTCGGGCAGGGCGTTTTCGTGGAGATGCAGCTTGAGCGGGCCAAGGGTGCAGTGCGGTGGAAATTTCTCGGACAGTGCCAGACTTCCGGCGAGCGTCGGTGCTTGGAGCAGTCGCGCCTCAGCGCGTTGCTGCGCGAAATTCTGCGCCACGACAGCGTCGTTGCGCGGCGACATGTCCGTCACGCCGGTGATGCCGAAGCGGGCAAGCTGGCTGCTGGTTTCCGCGAAATCGGGGAGCGTGCCGCCGAGCGTGCGGCTGAGCCACGCGTCTTCGTCGAACAGGCGCCCGGTGAAACGCCCGGCTTCGCGTTCAAGCCCCGGTGGCGGATCGGCAAGGGCAAGCAGTGCTTCCAGGGCGCGAGAATTGAGAAGCCACATTCGCCCGGTGCGATGCTGCATACGCACCGGGCGATCCGGAACCATGCGGTCCAGCATCGCGGCATCGGGCAAGGTGCCGCCAAGGATGCTTTCGTGGAAATCGACGGCGCGCAGCCATCCGGTGCCCGGTATCTCAAGGGCCTGCGCCAACTGAGCGGGGCTCAGAACGCTGGGCGGTCCACAGGACACCGAGGCTTGCTGCGCGGCGAGCGCGGCGAGGTGGATGTGATGATCGTGCAGTCCCGGAAGCAGCAATCCGCCGCGCGCATCGATGACCTGCTCTCGGGGGCGGGGGGACAGGTTTCCGATCGAGGCGATGCGTTGCCCTTCGATCCTGACGTCACCGTGGGACAGGCCCCAGATTTCTGCTTTGCGGATCAGCATGGCGCCAGCGCGCCGAGATAGCGCGCGGTATCGGCTCCGATCGGGCGCACGGCCGCCTTGAGGGGGCGTGTGCCCACGATCGGGAAAAGATGGCCGACAGCTTGTCCCCAACCGCGCAGTTCGGCGTCGATCATCGCGCGATTATGCGCGCGTTCCTCGGCGAGCGCCATCGCGCAGATGGCGCTCATCGACAGGCCGATGCGCTGCGCGACGCCGCTTTCATACGCGGCAAGCCCTTCGCGTGCGGCGACGATGCCGGTGAGCGGATCGGCCACGGCGTCCGCCACGTAGCCGATGCCGCCCCCCGCTTCGGCCATCGCGCGGGTGAGGCCGCCCGCGACGCCGCAGTCGTTGCCGATGCCGACCCAGTCGGCGGCCTCCCCGCTTGCTCCGTGCCCGGTGATCGACAGCCAGACCAGCCCCGGCGTTTGGCGGATCAGTGTCTCGGCGTCGATGCCGAGGTGGCGCAATGCGCGGGGCCGCGAGGATTCGATCACGATGTCCGCGCGCCGGATCAGCGCGACGAGCGCGGCCTTCTGTGCATCGTCGGCGAAATCGACAAGGATGCTCGCCTTGCCCTGGTTGATCCGGTCGAAGGTCGCCGGATCGTCGCGGCGGATCAGGTCGGGCCGGGTGAGGCTTTCGACTTTCACGACTTCCATGCCGGCCTGCCAGAACAGGTGGCCCGCCAGTGGCCCGGCCCATATCGCGGAAAGATCGACGACCAGCGCTTGGTGCAGGGCTGCCCTTTTCCGGTTTTCTCCGCGCAGCATTGCCTCGACGGCGGGAGAGGCGGGGACCTCGTCGATGCGAGCGACGGGTAGCCCCAGCGTGCGCCCGGTCTCGACGAGATCCCTGACGTCATGGCGCAGCACGGCTGCAGCAATCGCGTTCCAGTCGCGCGTGTCGATCGTGTCGTCACCGAAAAGCGCGGGCAGCAGTTCGCGGTCCACGTCGCGGATCAAAGTGAGCGCGAACCAGTTGCCGTCCCGCGTGGGCATCAGCCGACTGCCGCCGAGCCCGGCTGAGGTCGTGCCGCTGATCATATAGCCGCCACCGGCGGCGCGCTCTCCCATCAGGGTAGCGCCAGCGAGGCGCGGCAGGCCATGGGCTTCGGCCATCGCCTGCAACTGCCGGTCGGCCCACCGCGCCAGAGGGATCTCCGGGCCTTGCGTGATGTGCTCAGCCGGCAAGGACTTCCTTGACCTTGCGGCGAAGCAGCTTGCCCATTTCGTTGTACGGAAGCTCCGCGACGAAGGCGATCTTCTCCGGCACGCGCGAGGACCGCAGGCGCAAGCGGACAAGGTCCTTCAATTCGGTCTCCTCAGGGGCATCGAAACCATCGCGCGTGACGACGGCGACGCCGACCGCCTCGCCCCACTCGACCGAAGGGATCGCACAGGCGCAAGCGTCGGCGACGGCGGGATGAGTGAGCAGCACGTCCTCAATCTCGCCGGGCGACATGTTCTCACCCCCGCGCACGATCACGTCGTCGGCGCGGCCGGAGAGGAACAGGTAGCCGTCCTCGTCCATGTAGCCGGCGTCTCGGGTGGGGAACCAGCCTTGCGCGTCGAGCGCACTCTTTTCCTTGTACTCGCCGGAAACCTGCTCGCCGCGCACGTAGATTTCGCCGGGCTCACCCAGAGGCAGGACTTCACCGTTCTCACCGCGGATCTCGATTTCGACTGTCGGGATCGGCTTTCCGAGCGAGGTCAGGCGGGCGCGAACCTTCGGATCATCGGACGCCAGCGCCTCGCGATGGTCGTCGGGGCCGAGCAGGGCGACGGTGGAACTGGTTTCGGTAAGGCCGTAGGCATTTGTGAAGCCCGCCGCCGGGAAACGCTCAAGCGCCTTGTGTATGACCTCGAGCGGCATCTTGCCGCCGCCATAGGCGATGGCACGCAGCGATGCGGTTCGGGCAGCGGTGCCGCTCTCCATGGCATCGACGATGCGTGCCAGCATGGTCGGCACGACGAAGGCATTGGTGATCGCCTCCGCCTCGACGAGCGCCAGCCAGCCTTCGGGCGAGAAGGCGGGCAGCATGACGATCTTGCGCTGGGCATAGATCGAGGACAGCAGCGCCGAGATGCCCGCGATATGATAGGGCGGCACGACCACCAGCGCGGCATCGGCCTCGCCGGCACTGGCGAATTCGACCGTGCCCAGAATATAGCCGAGCAGGTTCGAGTGGCGCAGGATCGCCGCCTTGGGCGCGGCCGTGGTGCCGCTGGTGAAGAGCTGGATCGCGATGCCTTCACCGGGATCGTATTCGCGCGCGTCGTCCGCCGGGACCGTCTCCTGCGCCTTGAGGGTGAATTCTTCGCGCGAAAAGATCGTGTGGCCCTGTCCGTCTGCGATGCGCGTCACGCGCTCCTCGTCGCCGATGACGAGCGCGGGGGCGATGCGGCCCAGCAATGCGGCGAGGTCGGCGTCGGGAAGGCGATAGTTGAGCGGGCAGTACGGTACGCCGGCCAGCGCCGCACCGAACACTGCGATCACCGCCGCCTCGCTGCTCTCGTCGAGGAGGGCGACATATTCCGCGCCGCTGTCCTGGATGATCGAGAAGGCGCCGCGTGCTGCGGCGAGAAGGTCGCCGTAAGTCCAGCGCTTGCCATCGCAGACGAGGCCGACGCGGTCGGGCGCGGCCTCGGCCGCCATTTCGAGAAGGAGGGCAATGTTCATGGGCGCGTGCCAGCTATCTTAGTGTCAGTCCGAGGCGGGAAGCGGCTTGGCGTCCTTGACGACGAGCGCCTGCCCATCGACAGAGAGCGAGCCCTTGCCGGGCTTCACGCAAAGCAGTTCGTAGTCGCCGTCGGTATCGACGTAGCGCTTGCCCATCAGCGTACCGGCCGAGAAGTCGGCGGCGAGGGGGGCGGCATCGGCAGGCTTGGCCTCGCCCATCGATGCACCGCCGCATTCGATCTGCCCGTCGGCGGCGCGGATCACCATCACCTCCGTATCGCAGGCGGCGCTCTTCAGGCGGGTTCCAGGCTTCATTTCGGCTTCCTTGTCCTCGTGTGTGCGTCTTGTCTCGACGGGCGCTTGGTGCGCCGGCGGCACGGTTTCATCTTACGCCCTCGTCCGTGCAGCGTTCAAGGCGCCGCAAGGTCGAGTGCCTGTGCAGGTCGAAAAGCGTTCAGGCGATCGCGCCCTTGGCCTTCCACTCCTCGATCTTGTCCCACTCGACGCCCATTTCCATGAGCACGATCTCGGTGTGCTCGGAGGCTTGCGGCGACCGGGTGGTCTCCACGGCCTCACCGTTCCACTGGACCGGGCCGCGCACGAGCTTGAGCGGGGCGCCGCCGTCGGCGCCCTCAACCTCGACGATCATGTCGTTGGCAAGTGCTTGCTCGTCGGTCAGCAACTCGTGGAAGCTCTGGATCGGCGCCCACTGACCGGAGAAGGTCTTGAGGTGCTGGCGCCAGTATTCGAAGGGTTGGGAAGCGAAGGCTTTCATCAGGATGTCGCTGGCCGCCCCGGCATTCTCGAAAAGCGCGCGCGGTTCAGAGAAGCGGGGGTCATCGGCGGCTTCCGGTACGCCGAGATGCTCGAACATGCTGCGGATGTGACCGGTCGGCGAGATCGTGCAGAGGTTGATCGTGCCGTTATCGCTGGTCTGATAGTTGCCCATGAACGGATTGCGCGCCGCGCCGCCCGAGCCCGGCATCGGATTGCGCGTGAGTACGCCGGTCTCCGCGACTTGCGCGATCACCGCGCCCGACGCCCAGGCGGCGGCGCTCAGTAGCGAAACGTCGAGTTCGACGGCCTCGCCGGTCTTCTCGCGGTGGAACAGCGCGGCGGAGATTCCGCCCGCGATGAACATGCCGCCGATGGAATCGCCAAAGGCCGGGATGCCCTGCGAGATCGGGCCGGGCAGTTCCTCCGGGGTCATCGAATAGGCTATGCCGCTGCGTGACCAGAAGCAGGTGCCGTCGAAACCGCCTACCTCGCGCTCAGGCCCCTTGTTACCCAGCGCCGAGCCGCGGGCGTAGATGATGTTCGGATTGACCGCGCGGATATGCTCGACATCGAACTTGTTCTTCTGGCGCACCTGCGGAAGGTAGTTGGTCAGGAACACGTCGCAATGCTTCGCCAGTTCGTAGAGCACTTCCTGACCCTCAGGCGTGGAGAGGTCGATGCCGACGCTGCGCTTGCCGCGATTGGGGTGCTCGAACAACGTATGGCGAAGCGGGTCGAGCGTGACGCCGCCCATGTTGAGGAAGCCGCGCTGGGTGTCGCCGCGCACGGGATGCTCGATCTTGATGACGTCGGCGCCCCAATCCGCGAGGACGCCGCCCGCTGCAGGCGTGAAGGTGAACTGTGCCACTTCGAGGACGCGCACGCCCTGCATGACCTTTGTAGACATCTGCTGCCAATCCCCGTGATCTTCTGTGCGGCGCCCGGTTTTCTGCCGTTTGCACTTGTCGGTCCGGTGTGCGCGCAAAGGCAGGAGGGATCAACCGGGTGGCCCATCGTGCGGACGATCATGCCTGCAGATGCCTGCTTTTCCATCGTTTCTCGACCTGTGGGAGGGCAATGCGCAGGCGAATGTCGCGGAGGCGATAATGTTGCCGAAAGCGCTCTGAAAGATGCAAATTTCGCAATTGACCGGGTGTTCAAAAAATACTAACCCAGCTTAGTAAGTGAATAAATCCGACCGTTCAGGTTCGCAGTTTTCGGAGAAACGCCATGAAGAAGTTCGCCACGCTCGTCGCTGTCGCCGCCATCGCTTCGGTCCCGGCCGTCGCTTTCGCCGAGACCACCCAGGTCCGTGAAGCCACCGAGGAAGCCGCTGCCGGTGCCGTATCGCTCAACGCCGGCAAGATGCTCTATGCCGCCGACGGCTACCGCATTGCACCCATCTATCGCGTCACTGCCGAGGGCAATCCGCAGGTCATCCTCAACGGTCGTCTCGTGACCGTTCCGGCCTCGAGCCTCAGCGACAACAGTGGCAAGGTCACGACTTCCATGTCGAAGAAGGAACTTGCTGCCGCGAAGTAAGTTTTCCCGATACTCTCAAGAAGAAGAGGGCGGCGCCTGGTGGCGTCGCCCTCTTTTTTGTGGCGTTGGAGGATAAGCCCACCTCGCTGCGGTTAAGTTCGCCTGCAGCTCACCAAGCCTCGCGGCCCTTCTGCATGCGGGAGGGCGAAACACGATGCTCTCTTCCCTACTGCTTGCAGGAGGGGCATGGGTGGGCAAAAGCGCTTATCCCCGGCTGACGTTATCGTAGATGCGCGTCATGAAATCGAGAAGGGTGTTCACCTCGTCCTCGGAAAAGCCGGCGAACATCTTGAGTTCGCTTTCGGTCGCGATGGCGCCCAGCTTGTCGAGGAGAGGCCGAGCCTGCTCGGTCAGGTAGACGGCGCGGGCTCGCCGATCGTCGCGGCGGTCGCGGCGCTCCAGCAAGCCCTCTGCACAGAGGCGGTCGATCAGGCGGCCGGCGGAAGCCTCCGACATTTCGAGATATTCCGCGACGGTCCGCTGCGTGGACCCTGGATAGCGCGCGACGATCGCGATCATCGCCCATTGCGAGCGGGTCACGTTGAGGGCGGCCACCTTGCGATCGAAATTATTGCGCTGCAGCCGCGCCACGATGGTCATGCGCAAGCCAACCTGCCGTGTCGGGGTCTCGTCGCGCATGTTGAACGGGTTGCTGATCGTTCCCACCGGTTTTTCGTCGGCTTCAGTCGCCACCAGATGCTCCTTGTGCTGCGCCGTCAGACGCGTTCGATGATCATGGCAGGGGCCATGCCGCCCGCCGCGCACATCGTGATAAGACCATAACGCCCGCCGGTGCGCTCGAGTTCATCGAGAGCGGTGCCGATCAGCATGGCGCCGGTGCCGCCGATCGGGTGGCCGAGCGCCATCGACCCGCCATTGGGATTGACCTTGGCGCGGTCGAGGTCAAGGTCGCGGATGAACTTCTCGACGACCACGGCGAAGGCCTCGTTCACTTCGAAGACGTCGATGTCCTCCACGCCGAGGCCCGCCTTGGCGAGTACCTTGCGTGCTGCGGGCACCGGGCCGTTGAGCATGAGGGTAGGACAGTCGCCCGTCTCGGCCATGGCGACTATGCGCGCGCGCGGCTTGAGCCCGTGCGCCTCGGCATAGTCCTTCGAGGCCAGCAGGATCGCCGAAGCGCCGTCGACGACGCCCGAGGAGATGCCGACGTGATGGATCGGCTTGATCTCAACGTCCGGGTAGACCTGGTTGATGAGTTCACCGTAAGTCTTGCCGCCGGAGGCCGAGGGCATGTTCAGGAACATCTCGAAGGCGGGCTTGAGCTGCGCAAGGCTTTCGGCGGTGGTTTCCGGGCGCGGATACTCCTCGTGGTCCAGGATGACGTTGCCCTCATCGTCCTTCACGACGATGGTGGACTTGTCGAAGCGACCCTCGGCGATGGCTACCGCGGCGCGGCGCTGGCTCTCCACGCCGAGCGCTTCGAGTTCCTGGCGGGAGATGCCTTCCATAGCGGCGATGGCGTCGGCGCAGACGCCCTGATTGGATTGCGGGTGCTTTGCCTGTAGGCGCGGATTGCCTGCACCCATGCCGGCGCTGCCGACGCCCGCCTCGCGCATCTTCGCGCCGTACATGCCGGCGTAGGAGAGCATGTCCATGCCGCCTGCGACCATGAGCTCCGCCATGCCCGACTTGATCATAGCGGCCGACAGGCTCGTGGCGGTGAGGCTCGATCCGCAGAAGCGGTTGAGGGTCACGCCGCCTGCCTTCACGTCGTAGCCTGCGTCGAGCGCCGCCATGCGTCCGATGTCGCCGGCCTGCAGCCCCATTGCCGCCGAGACGCCCCAGATCACGTCGTCGACGTCGGCGGTGTCGAGATCATTGCGGTCCTTCAGCGCAGCGAGAACCGTTGCCGAGAGATGTTCGGGATGCATCTGCGACAGCGCCCCCTTGCCCATCTTTCCGAGCCCGCGCGGGGTGCGCACGGCGTCGATGATGTAGGCCTCGGTCAAGACAGGTCTCCTCGTATTTCTTTCGCGCAGCAAAGCGCGGTTTCCTGCGTGATGCGGGCGCTTTGCGGCTTTGGCAATCTGGGGTGCGGGCGCTATCGCCGCGGCGATTGCTGACTATAGTTAGTATGTCGGAATCGTGTTCGCTTGCGTCAATGGATCGTCTTCGCGATGGGCAGGTTGACGCTTGCGCCGGTGCGTTCAAGATCGGCGCACAGATATAACGACAGGGGACAGCAGCGATGGCGACGGCGCAGGAAGAGGAGGCAGGCGGGGCCTTCGCACCGCTTCGCGAACGCACGTTCCGCAATATCTGGACGGCCAGTCTCTTCTCCAACTTCGGCCAGCTCTTCCTCGGCGTCGGTGCGCAATGGGAGATGACGCGGCTCAGCAATTCACCCAGCATGGTTGCGCTCGTGCAGACGGCGATGATGATCCCGCTGATGCTGGTGACCCTGCCCGCAGGCGCCATCGCCGACATGTTCGACCGTCGCCGGATTGCCATGACCGGCCTGACGTTCAGTGCGGTGAGTGCGGCAATCCTGGCGGCAGTGACGTTCCTTGGGCTGACGACGCCCTGGCTGCTACTGGCTTTCTGCGTACTGACCGGGGCAGGCGTGGCGCTGTTCTCGCCGTCGTGGCAGGCCTCCATCCCTGAGCAGGTCTCGCGCACGCATCTGCCTGCCGCGGTGGCGCTGGGAACGATCAGCTACAACGTCGCGCGCAGCTTCGGGCCTGCGTTGGGCGGAGTGATCGTGGTGCTTTACGGTGTGAAGGTCGTGTTCGGCATGACCTCGCTGCTCTACCTGCCGCTGCTCACGGCGTTCTTCTTCTGGCGACGCAGGCACGTGCCTTCCCGGTTGCCGCCGGAGCGGATCGACCGCGCGATCCTGACCGGTGCGCGCTACGCGCTGCATGCTCCGGCGGTGCGTACCGCGCTGCTGCGGGTGCTCGGCTTCGGGCTGTCGACGGCGACGGCCTCTGCGCTTGCGCCGCTGATTGCAAAGGATCTTCTCCAGGGCAATGCAGCGACTTTCGGCATCCTGCTTGGCGCACAAGGCGTCGGTGCAGTGGGGGGAGCGCTGTTCGTGAGCCAAATTCGGGCGATGGTCTCGACCGAGTGGGCGATAAGGCTGTTCGCGATCGCCAGCGGAGTTGCCCTCGTCGCGATAGGGTTCAGTCACTCGCTGGTGCTGACCTGCCTTGCCTTTCTCGTCGTCGGGGCGGGCAACATCCTTACCGTCGCCATGCTCAACGTGACGGTCCAGCTTTCCGCGCCGCGTTGGGTCACGGCGCGGGCACTTTCGCTGTTCTCCTCCGCGATCACGGCCGGGATCGGCATCGGCGCATGGGGCTGGGGAGTGGTCGCCGCCCGCCATGACGTCGCCTTCGCGCTGGTCGCATCGGGCCTCGCTGTTGCTGCCACGGCGCTGCTGGGCATGGTCCTTCCGATCCGCGAGGAGCCCGAGGCCGACATGGATTCGGTCGAGATCGGTCACGAACCTTCGGCCACTCTGCCGCTCACCCTGCGCTCCGGCCCGCTGGTCGTCGAGGTCGAGTACGACGTCGATCCCGAACTCGCCCGCGAATTCTACGAGGTCATGATGACCATGCAGAGGGTGCGCAAGCGCAT
The DNA here is from genome assembly GCF_054589055.1 of Novosphingobium sp. 11B. Classification (NCBI taxonomy): domain Bacteria; kingdom Pseudomonadati; phylum Pseudomonadota; class Alphaproteobacteria; order Sphingomonadales; family Sphingomonadaceae; genus Novosphingobium; species Novosphingobium sp. 11B. The sequence continues at coordinate 34,263 of NZ_BAAILP010000156.1, forward strand.
CGGCGGCTTCGACTGGACCATCGCGCGCGACATCGAGAACCCGGCATTATGGACAGAGCGATACCACTGTCCGACCTGGGGCGACTACCTGCGCATGCGCGGGCGCTACACCCAGGCCGATTACGCTATTCAGGCCCAGGCAGACGGCTTCAACCGTAGTAACAATGGCCGCCGTGTGCGCCGCCGTCTCGAGCGCCCTTTCGGCTCCGTGCGGTGGAAGGCGGAGTCCTATGATCCACGCCAGGAAACGATCGGCTACATCACCCCGGGTACCTGAAGCCCCCCAAATCTGCCGCTGCGATATCTGGGCGAAGGTCCGGCCGATCACTGGAACACGTAACAGCCTCGTGTAGCCTCGCGTCAAAAGCAGATGGGAGGGATATCGTGAAGACAGCAGGGACTTTCGCGTCCATATTCGCATTAGCAGTGGTGGCGCCGGTTTCGGTGCACGCGCAGGAGGCACAGAATGCCGCCGCAGCGGACGAGGGCGTGATCATCGTCACCGCGCAGCGCCGTGCCGAAGCGCAAGTGGACGTGCCGATCTCGATCACCAACCTGTCTAGCGATGCGCTCAAGACCGCCAGCGTGCAGCAACTGGCGGACATCGGCAAGGTTACCCCGGCGCTGCGCTTCGACTTCGCGGGCGGGTTCTTCCAGCCCACCATTCGCGGCATCGGCACGGCGGTGACGACTTCGGGCGGGGGCGGCAATGTCGGCATCTACATCGACGGGTTCTACTCGCCCAACCCGCTGGCGGCCGACTTCGATCTCATCAGCGTGAACTCGATCCAGGTGCTGAAAGGGCCGCAAGGCACGCTGTTCGGCCGCAACACCACCGGCGGCGCGATCCTCGTCACCACTCGCGAGCCGTCCACTTCGGGCAATGCTTTCGAAGGTCGCGTGACTTACGGCCGCTACAACGAGGCCAAGGCCGAAGCCTTCACCAACTACGTCATTTCCGACCGTGTGGCACTGAGCCTAGAGGGCCAGTATCGCCGCGGTAACGGTTGGCAGCGCGACATCTCCAATGATGATCGGCGCGTGGGCGACTACGAGAACTGGTCGTTCCGTCTCGGCCTCAAGGCGGAACTGACCGACACGGTGGACGTCCTGCTGCGCTACAAGCACGGCCAGGTGGACGATCCCTCGACCATGCTGGCGTCCAGCCTCGACACCTCAGATTTCGGGCTCGGTGCGCCGTTCGGTGGAGTGCCGGGGACTTACACCACGGCGAAGAACCGCATCGCCAGCGGTTCGGTGCCGGAAGTCTTCCGCTCTAATACCGACGTAGTGCAAGGCACGATCCGCGCCGATCTCGGCTTCGCGGACCTGACCTCCTACAGTCAGTACCGCAGCGAAAACTCGTTCATGTCGCAGGACCTCGACTATTCCGGATTGGACCTGTTCCAGCTTGGTCTGCCCAACCTCAACGAGACCTGGAGCCAGGAACTGCTGCTCACCTCCAAGGCGGGGCCAAAGCTGCAGTGGACGGCGGGTTTGTTCTACTTCCAGAACACCGACACCTATATCACCTACATCAACAACGGCGGAAACGCGCCTGACCAGCGTATCCGGCTCGGCGGATCGAGCACCACGGTCAGGAGCTACGCCGCGTTCCTCGACGCCACTTACGAGATCACGCCGCAGCTTTTCCTGACCGCGGGCGCGCGCTATTCGATCGATAAGATCGTCGATGCCTACTGGAACCAGCAGTTCCTGCTGACCGAGATGCCGGTGCCGAACATCTCGAACAACAAGCTGACCCCGCGCGTGGTGCTGCGCTACAAGCCGACCGACAGGACGAGTATCTACGCCTCGTTCACGAAGGGCTACAAGGCGGCGATCTCGGACGTCGGCGGCTCGTGCCAGATCCCCGACACGAACTACACCTGCAACCGCGTGCAGCCAGAGGACATCAACGCCTACGAAGTGGGCTTCAAGTACGAGGACCGCGGCCTCTCGTTCGAGGCGGCGGGGTTCTACTACGATTACAAGAACCTGCAGGTGTCGATCTACCGCACCGGCACGGCGGAGATCATCAACGCCGCGACCTCGGAAATCTACGGGTTGGAGGGTGCGCTGCACTACCAGGTCACGCCCGCTTTCCAGATCAACGCTGGCGCGTCCTACGTCCATGCGCGCTACAAGCGGTTCAACAACGCGCCGGTCTACGTGCGCTGTTCTGAACTGGGCGAGGAAACCGCTGCGACTTGCGCCGCCAACGGGATCACCTTCGTCGTCGTTCCCACTACGCTGGAAGACGTGACGATGCAGCGCACGCCCGAATTCACCGGCTTCGTCGGCGCGCGCTACGAGACGGACCTGGCCGGCGGGGAACTCGCGTTGTCGGGCAACCTGTTCTACTCGTCGAGCTTCTTCTTCGGTCCCTCGGGCGTGCAGTTCAAGCAAGGGGGCTATGAGACCCTGGCCCTGCGCGCGCAGTGGAATGCGCCGGACGACAAGTTCCACGTCGCGGTCTTCGGGGACAACGTCACCAACAGCCGCTACCTCACGCAGGCGCAGTATTCGAGCTTCGGCATCGGCGCGAACTGGAGCAAGCCGGTGACTTACGGCGTGGAATTCGGAGTGAAGTTCTGACTTCGAGCCGTCCCCGCATGGGGATTGTCCCCGGCACGCGCGCTTGCTGACGTGCGGGAACAAGGCTGAACGCAGCGAAAAGGGAGAGAGCGATGTCGCAAGACGCAAACAGGACTTGGCGTGTCGTCCAGTGGGCAACCGGGAACGTCGGCAGCCGCGCCTTGCGCATGGTCATCGAGCATCCCCGAATGGAGCTGGTCGGCCTGTGGGTCAACTCGGCGGAAAAGGTCGGCAAGGACGCGGGCGAACTCTGCGGCCTTGCCGAAACCGGCATCAAGGCGACCAACTCTCTGGACGAGATCGTCGCTCTCGATGCCGACTGCGTGCTGTTTATGCCGCAGGGGACCGATTGGGACGCCCTGTGTGCATTGCTCGCGTCAGGCAAGAATGTGGTGACGACGCGCTGCGACTTCCATTACCCGCCGCTGATTGATCCCGGGAACCGTGCCCGGATCGAGGAGGCCTGTGCCGCAGGTGGAACCTCGATCCATTCCACCGGTTCGAGCCCCGGTTTCGTCACCGAGGCGCTGGCGATCCCGCTGCTGTCGCTTCAGCGCGGGCATGGGCTGCTGACGATCGACGAATATGGCGACGTATCAAGCCGTAATTCGCCCGACATGCTGTTCAACATCATGGGCTTCGCAGCGCCCATGGCGCCTTTCGACCAGCACCGGGCCGAGCATCTCAAGGGCGACTTCGGCAGTTCGCTTTCACAGATCGCCGAGGCCATAGGATTGCCCTGCGACGAAATCGAGGCAGTCGGCGAACTGTCGGCGGCGAGGCACGACGTGGAGATCGCGGCAGGCAGGATACCTGCCGGTACGGTGGGCGCAATGCGTACCACGATCACCTGCATGCATAAAGGGCGCCCAATCCTGCGCTTCCGTGCCAACTGGTACGCCACCACCGACATCGAACACGACTGGAACTTGCGCGAGTCCGGCTGGCGGGTCACCACCGAAGGGGACACGCCGGTCAAGGTGGACATCACCTTCCCGGTCGCGGAGGAGGACTACGCAGCCTACACCCCCGGACTGACCGCGCATCGGCCTATCAACGCCATCCCGGCGGTCTGCGCTGCCGCTCCCGGCATCCGCACGACCGTCGAACTGCCGCAGATCGTCCCGCTTTACGGCTGAGCAGGCGCCGTTGCCTGATCCCCGCCGAGCACCCGATAAAGCGCGATCCGGTTTCCCGCCTGCGTGAGGCGAACTGCGATCTCCGCCTGCCGCGCGGAATAGAGGCTGCGCTGCGCCACGAGGTTGTCTAGCGAGCCGACGATGCCCCGGCGATAGCTTGCCTCGGTGAGAGTGGCGGCATCCTGCGCGGCGCTGGTGAAGGCGGTCGCGGCGCGCAGGCGTTCGGTGAGCGTCCCCTGGTCGGCGAGGGCGTCGGCGGTTTCCCGGAAGGCGGTCTGGATTGCCTTTTCGTAAGTCGCCAGGGCCGCGTCGCGCTGGGCTTTGGTCACCTCGACATTGGCCTTGCGGCCGCCCGCGTTGAATACCGACCAACTCCCGTCCGCACCCAGCGTCGTCGTACGCGAGGCCGTGTCGAACAGGCTCGACAGCGACTGGCTGGCGAAGCCGATCAGGGCGCTCAGCGAGATCGTGGGGAAAAGCTGAGCCCTTGCCACGCCGATGTCGGCATTGGCGGCGCGCAGTTGGTATTCGGCCTGAACCACGTCGGGGCGGCGGAGCAATACTTGCGTCGAGAGCCCGGCAGGCACTTCGCCGAGGCTGGAGTTGACCTCGTCGATCCCGGTCGGGAGCAGCGCGCGATCGAATTCCGCACCTACGAGAAGGCGGATCGCGTTGATGTCCTGCGCCAGCGCGGCGGTCTGCGTGGCGAGGTCGCCATTGGCGGTTTCCAGAACCTGCTCGGCCTGCCGCAGTTCCGTGCGCGCGGCGACGCCGCCCTTGAGGCGGGCGGACGACAGCCGCACGCTATCCTTGGCGTTGGCCGCAGTAGCCTGCGCCAGCTTGAGCAGGTCGGTGTCGGCGGCATACGTCGCCCAAGCCTGCGCAAGATCGGCGACGAGGCCAAGGCGAACCGTCCGCGCTGCCGATTCCGTCGCCAGTGCTGTATCGCGGTCGGACCGGGTGGCGTTGGCGAGCTTGCCGAACAGGTCCAGCTCGAAGCTGGAGATACCGCCCTGCACCGAATAGCTCATGCCGTTGAGGCCGAAGCCGCCGCCGGTCTCGGTGTCGGTGGCGGAGCCGCTGATGCCGACAGCCGGGAACTGGTTCGCCCGAGTTACGCGCACTTGTGCCCGCGCCGCCGCGACGTTCGCCGCCGCCACGCGCAAGTCGCGGTTGTTGGCCAGTGCCTCCTCGACGAGCGACTGCAGGCGTGGATCGCGGAAGATGTCTTTGTAGGAAACGACCGGCAGCGAAGCCTCGCTTTGCTGCAGGTAGGCGTCGCCAACCGGCCAGGAGGCCGGGACCGGCAGGTCGGGCTGGACGTACTTGGGGGCCAGCGAACAGGCGCCAAGGGCCAGGGCAGGCAGGACGCCCGCCATCAGGCGGATGCTCATGCGCTTCATGCTGCGTCTCCCGAGCGCCCGCGGCGCTGCTGCAGTTTCTCGTGTGCCGCGGCTAGGCCGTCACGTACGCTGCGGCGCACGAGCACGAAGAACAGCGGGATATAGAAGATCGCGAGGATCGTCGCGGTGAGCATGCCGCCGACCACCGCCGTGCCGATCGCGACGCGGCTGTTGGCGCCCGCGCCGGTGGCAATGGCAAGCGGCAGCACGCCGAAGATGAACGCGAAGCTGGTCATCAAGATCGGACGCAGGCGGATCTTGGCGGCCTCCAGCGCGGCGTCGATGACGCGCTTGCCCTGGCGCTCGGCTTGCTCCGCGAATTCGATCATGAGGATCGCGTTCTTCGCGGCGAGGCCCATCGTCGTGAGCAGGCCGATCTGCAGGTACACGTCGTTCTCCAACCCGCGCAGCGTGACGAAGGCGATCGCGCCCAGCAGGCCGAGCGGGATGACGAGGATCACTGCTACCGGGATCGACCAGCTTTCATACAGCGCGGCAAGGCACAGGAACACCACAAGCAGCGACAGGGCGTAGAGGATCGGACCTTGCCCGGAGGACAACCGCTCCTGATACGAGGCCCCGGCCCATGCGACGCTCACGCCCGGGATATCCGAGACAAGCTGCTCCATCACGTTCATCGCGGTGCCCGAGCTGACGCCCGTGCCCGCGTTGCCCGAGAATTCGTATGCGGGCAGGCCGTTGAAGCGCGAGGTCGAACTCGGCGCAGTCGACCATCCGACGGTGGAGAAGGCGGAGAAGGGCGCCATCTGCCCGCCCGAGCCGCGAACGAACCACTGGGCCAGGTCTTCCGGGCGCGAGCGGAACTGCGCGTCGCCCTGAACGTAGACGCGCTTGACGCGGCCCTTGTCGATGAAGTCGTTGACATACGTACCGCCCCATGCCGTCGAGAGCGTGGAATTGACGTTGCCGGGGGTCAGCCCGAACGCGGTTAGGGCACGAATATCGGTGTTGATCTTCAGGGTCGATACGTCTGGAAGGTTGCTCAGGCGCACACCGGACAGCTGGTCGTTCGCGCTTGCTGCGGCGAGCAGCTTCTCGCGCGCAGCCATGAACTTGTCGTCGGACAGGCCGCTGGCGTTTTGCAATTCCATCGTGAAGCCCGCCGAATCGCCGAGGCCGCGAACGGAGCCCGGCACCAGCACGAAGACCTGCGCGTCACGAAGGCTGCGGAAGGCGGCGCTGGCGCGCTGGACGATGGCGTCGGCGCTGTCCTTGGGGTCGGTACGCTGCGACCAGTCGGTCAGATTGATGAAGCCCTGACCGCTGTTCTGGCCGGATGCACCGCGCCCGCCGCCCGCGACGGAGAACATGCCCGCGACGTTGTGCTTCTCGTAAGTCGTGAAGTATTTCTCGATCTCGCGCTGCACTTGCTCGGTGCGCGAGCGCGGGGTGCCGGCGGGCAGGCGCCATTGCACGCTGATGTTGCCCTGGTCCTCGTTCGGCAGGAAGCCGGTGGGCAGGCGCTGGAACAGCAGGAACGTGCCGACGCAAGTAACCGCGAACAGCGCGAGCCAGCGCCACTTGTGCGCGACGACGACGTCCACCTTGCGCACGTAGGCATCGGTGACGCGCTCGAAGCTGCGGTTGAACCAGGTATGGAACTTCTCCCAGCCACGCGCGAGCCAGGGCAGGTGTCGTTCGATCCAGTTCGGCTCGTGATCTTCCTCACCGTGAGGCTTCTTGGCCTTGAGCAGCGTCGCCGTCAGCGCCGGGCTGAGGATCAGCGCCACCAGCACCGAAAGCACCATCGCGGTTACGATGGTCAGCGAGAACTGGCGGTAGATCACGCCCGTCGAGCCGCCGAAGAAGGCCATCGGCAGGAACACCGCCGAAAGCACCAGCGCGATGGCCACCAGCGCGACCTGAATTTCCTCCATCGACTTGATGGTGGCGTCGCGCGGAGACATGCCGGGGTTCTCTTCCAGCAGGCGCTCGACGTTCTCGACTACGACGATGGCGTCATCGACCAGCAGGCCGATCGCCAGCACCAGCCCGAACAGCGTCATCGTGTTGATGGAGAAGCCCATCACGTAGAACACCGCGAAGGTGCCCAGCAGCACCACCGGCACCGCGATCGCCGGGATCAGCGTGGCGCGCCAGCTTTGCAGGAACACGAACATCACGATGACGACGAGGATGATCGCCTCGAACAGTGCCTTCTCGACCTCCTCGACCGAGAGCTTGATGAAGGTCGTGGAGTCGCTGCCGTAGATGTATGTCAAACCGTCCGGCATTTCGGCGGAGAGGTCCTGCATCTTCGCCTTGACCGCCTCTGCCGTACGCAAGGCGTCGGCGCCGGGCGCCAGCGAGATGGAGATACCTGCGCCCGGATGGCCGTTGACCCGGCTGACTGCGGTATAGTTGTCCGCGCCGATCTCCACCCGTGCGACATCGCCGACGGTGACGACCGAGCCGTCCGGGTTGGTCTTGAGCACGATGGCGCGGAACTGGTCGGCGGTCTGCAGGCGCGAGCCGGCGGTGACGACGGCGTTGATCGCCTGATCGTCGACCGCCGGCGTGCCGCCGATTTCGCCCGCCGCGACTTCGGTGTTCTGGGCGGTGATCGCGGACGTCACGTCGCTGGGCATGAGCGCCACAGCGGCGAGCTTGCGCGGGTCCAGCCAGATACGCATGGCGTGCGGCGCGCCGAACACGTTGACGTCGCCCACGCCCTGGACGCGCGAGAGCGGGTCCTGGATGTTCGAGGCGAGATAGTCCGACACGTCCTGGTTGGAGCGCTGGTCGGTCTCGTCGTAGACCGCCACCAGCAGCAACTGGTCGGCGTTCGACTTGGTCACGGTGACGCCGCGCGCCTGCACGGTCTGCGGCAGGCGCGGGATCGCGGACTGGACCTTGTTCTGGACCTGGACCTGCGCGATGTCGGGGTCGGTGCCCTTGGCGAAAGTGGCGCTGATGGTCGCCTGGCCGCGGTTGCTCGACTCGGAGCTGAAGTAGAGCAGCCCGTCGATGCCGGTCAGCTGCTGCTCGATGATCTGCGTCACCGAGTTCTCGATCGTCTGCGCCGACGCGCCCTGATAAGTGGCGCGGATGTTCACCTGCGTAGGCGCGATGTCGGGGTATTGCTCGTTCGGCAGGAAGTTCAGCGCACCGAGACCGGTGAGCATCACGATGATCGCCAGAACCCAGGCGAAGATCGGGCGATCGATGAATATGCGGGACATGGACCGTTAGCCGCGCTTGTGGCCGGATTGCGCTGTCTCTGCGCCTTGACCTTCCTTGCGCGGCTCCACCTTCTGGGGTGCCGTGCTGACAACCGGCTTGATCGGAGCGCCCTGACGCAGGCCGTTGAGGCCCTGGATGATGACCTTGTCGCCCTTCTTGAGACCGCCGGTGACGACTGCGAACTCGTTGTAGGTGCGGTCGGCGGTGACCTTGCGGCGCGTAGCCTTATTGTCGGCGCCGACCAGCATGACGTAGGCACTGCCGTCGAAGTCGCGCTGGACCGCGTTCTGCGGGATCAGGAACGCATTGGGGTCCGATGCCTGATCGAACATAGCCGTCACGAACATGCCGGGCAGCAGCAGGCCGTCCGGGTTCGGAAAGCGGGCGCGCAGGGTGACGGTGCCGGTGGTCTGATCGACCGTGACTTCCGAGAACTGCACCGTTCCCGCCTGCGGATAGCGCGCGCCGCCGTCCAGCATGAGGTGGACCTCGGTGCTACCGGGGGTGACGCCCCCGGCCGCGAGACGCTGGCGCAGACTCGTCAATTCTGCGGCGGACTGCTGCATGTCGACGTAGATCGGATCCATGCGCTGGATCACCGCGAGCGGATCGGCCTGCGTGGCACTGACGAGGGCGCCGACGGTGAACAACTGACGTCCGATCTTCCCGCTGATCGGTGCGGGGACGGTGGTGAAACGCAGGTTGATCTTGGCCGTATCAAGCGTGGCGGCGTTCTGCGCAATGGCAGCCTTCGCCGTGCGAGATGCCGCCAGGGCGTCGGTATAGTCCTGCTTGGCGACTGCTTCCATATCGGCGAGCGGGCGATAGCGCTCCGCTTTGACCGATGCGGCATCCGCCGTGGCGCGGGCGCTGGCGAGGTTGGCCTGCGCCTGGTTGACTGCCGCACGGTAGAGGCTGGGGTCGATCTCGAACAGGGGTTGGCCTGCCTTGACCGTGCTGCCCTCGGTAAAGAAGCGGCGCTTGATGACGCCGGTTACCTGCGGGCGCACCTCGGACGTCTCGAAGGCGACCGTACGGCCGCTGAGCGTTGCCGAGAGGGGGACGCTGCTGGTCTGCGCGACGATGTAGCCGACTTCGGCAGTGCGCTGCTGCTGGCCCTTTGACGACTCACCGGAGCATGCCGCTAGCGACACTCCGGCAAGCGCGAGGGCGGCAACAGGCAGGAGCGGCCAGCGCCAACCGGAGGGCCGGCGAAGGGCATAAGGGGGGAAGCTGTTCAAGTCGCGCGCCTTGTTGGATGTTGCCCTGTCCTATTCAGCAAAACGGTGCGCGAGCAAGCGCCCATTTCGCAGATGCGACAATTTGCGACTAAAGATCAAAGCCGCATTACAATCCGGCAGGACATGCTGAAATCCATCACGGATGTCCGCAATGACGTTAGATTTCGGGTGCGACACCAAAGGAAAGGAAATGGTGCCCGAGGGCGGATTCGAACCACCGACACTGCGATTTTCAGTCGCATGCTCTACCAACTGAGCTACTCGGGCACTCGTTCGGCGGCGGCCTCTGGAAGAGACCGGCGAGCGGTGTGGGCGGGCCTATGAAGAAGGTGGCCGACCTTGGCAAGCCCTAAATGACGAAGAAATTTCAATCGTCCTGTGGATTGTTTTTTTCCTGCCCGACGAAGTCCTCGGGATCGTGGGGCTGCCCGGGCAGGGCGTAGCCGTCGTCCAACCACTTCAGCAGGTCACGGTCGCGGCACTGCTTGGAGCAGAACGGCGTGAACTCGGCGGCGCGGGGTTTGCGGCAGATTGGGCATTTGCGTTCGGAGAGGGTCATAGCGGCACCGCCTGCGCGAATCCGGCGGCCAGCGCAAGCGCGCGCTCCTCCTGCCAGCGGATCGTGCGCCCGGTGCGCCGCGCGAGGTCGGCGAGCCATTCCTCGCTCGTCGCGGCGCGCACGGCCGGGTGCGCGGTGAGTAGCAGCGCGCCCGGTTCGGCGACATGCTCGGCGCTGCGCATAAGAAGGCGCGCGGCGGCGGCGACGGGGGCGGCACGCACCCGCTGCGGGATGGAGGGGCGTTCCAGCCGCGCGACGAGTTGCACGAAGCCGAAGCCGTTCATCGCCGTGCGCTGGTGCGGCCAGTGGTCGAGCGCTTCGGCCAGAGCCTCGTCCACCGCGCGGCGGTCGTCCTTGCGCTCCAGCGAGGGGAAGTCGATGCCTATGGAGCCGGCAAGGTCGAGCCGCCCGACCGCGTCGGCGATCGCGGGCACGGCGGCCAATGCCAGCGCGGCGAGCGGCAGGATGCCGTCGATATCGATCAGCGTCATCGCCGGGGTCGGCGTCACCACCAGCGATCCGCCCTCGAAGGCGATCACGCCGTCAAGCGCTTCGGCCACGATCTCGGGCCAGGGATCTTCGGGAAAGCGGCGGACCTTCCTGACCGGCAGTCCGCCGCCACGCAGCGATTCGGCAAGGGTGGGAGCAGGGCGAGGGGCAAGATCGCTGGCTCGGGTCTGGGCCAGTTTGTAGCGGCCGGTCTCGGCCATCGCTGCGCGGGTGACGATCACCCGCTGGCGCGCGCCTTCGCTGGCGGATTTGGGCAAACCGTCGACGAACGCATCCTCGCCCGAATCGAAGCGAACCGTTCCGCGTGAGGCTCCGGCGCGGCGCGATACCAGCACTGCGTCAGCGACTTCATCGGCGGTCAGCCGGCCCGGCCATTCCAGCCTTGCGGCAAGGACATGGCCGTTATCGACGAGAATCGCGCGGGCTTCGCCGATCCCCTCTTCGACCAGCCATTCAGCCAATGGGGAAGCCTGCGCCCTTCAGCAGGGCGCGCGTCTCGAACAGGGGGAGGCCGACGACGCCCGAGTGGCTGCCGGAAATCCACGCGATGAGGCCTTCGGCGCTGCCCTGGATGGCATAGCCACCGGCCTTGCCCTCCCACTCGCCGCCGGCGATGTAGGCTTCGACCTCGTCTTTGGACAATTGCTTGAAGCGCACGATCGTCTCGTTCAGCCGCTCGTGCAGGGTGCCGCCGGGCGCGCGCAGGGCGATGGCGGAGAGGACGCGGTGCCGTCTGCCCGAAAGCAGCGCGAGACATTCGCGCGCGGTCTTCTCATCTTCGGCCTTGGGCAGCACGCGGCGGCCGCAGGCGACTACGGTATCGCCAGCCAGCACGAAAGCATCTCCGGGAGGCAGCGCAAGCGCCTTTTCCCGCGCCATGCGCCGGGCGTAATCGCGCGGCACCTCGCGGGGATGCGCAGTCTCGTCGATGTCTGCAGCTTCCACCGTGAAGTCGCTCATCCCGATGCGGGAGAGCAGTTCGCGGCGTCGCGGGCTGGCGGAAGCGAGAACGAGTCGGGGGGCGCCATGCCCCGCCGACAAATCTGCCGCAGTCAGGTCAGGACCCGAACTGGCCAGGGCCGCCACGGCCCGGCATGAATCGGTAGGTGATGCGACCCTTGGTGAGATCGTAGGGGGTCAGCTCGCAGAGCACTTCGTCGCCGACCAGCACGCGAATGCGGTTCTTGCGCATCTTGCCTGCGGTGTGGCCGAGGATTTCGTGGCCGTTCTCCAGCTCGACGCGGAACATCGCGTTGGGGAGAAGTTCGACCACGCGGCCGCGCATTTCGAGGAGTTCTTCTTTCGCCATTGGCGATCAGTTTCCATTGTTCTGGTGTGTCATCGGCGCGCGACATAGCCACGACTCCGCGAAAATGGAAGCCTTGGCGGCATTTTTGCCGTTCGTGTGACTGCTTTGTCGCCATTTGCGCATCGCGCCATGGCCCGCAACGACTTCGCGACGATGCGTACAGTAGCAAGGGCCGCCGGTTCATGTTCGCGCAAGACGATTGCGACAAAATGATACCGCGCCCCAGCTTGTGGTCCGCAAGAGGCCAAGGCAATAGCGCGGGAGGGGAAGGAACACATCACTATTTCACAGATGCACCTTGGCGGAGACTGCACTTGCGTTCCTTACCTCTGATCAGCCTCGTGGCGAGCCTCGCCATGCCGATGCCTGCGTTCGCGGCGGAAGCGGCGGCTGACGCACCTAGCGTGCCGGTCATCAAGGATGACGACACCGATCCCGACAACCCGCTGGAAGTCCACGGCAACGAGATTCTCGTCACCGCGCCGCGCGTGATCGGCTCGATCGACGTGCCCCAGCAGCCCATTGCGGTCTTCGACGAGAACGACATCGCGTCCTATGGCGTCGCCTCGATCGAGGAACTGCTGGATGCGATCAGCCCGCAGACCGGCAGCGGCCGTGGGCGCGGCGGCTCGCCTGTCATGCTGCTCAACGGCCAGCGCATCTCCAGCTTCCGCGAGATGCGCGGCATCCCGCCCGAGGCGATCCGCCGGGTCGAGGTGCTGCCCGAGGAAGTGGCGCTGCGCTTCGGCTATTCGGCCAACCAGCGCGTCGTCAACATCATCCTCAAGGACCAGTTCTCTGCGGTGACGACTTCGGGCGAATACAATCGCCCGACGCGCGGCGGCTACGACAACTACGAACTGGAAGGCGGCCTGTTCAAGATCGCCGGGCCGCGCCGCTTCAACGTCAACGGCAAGCTCGACAACACCAGCATGCTGACCGAGGCCGAGCGCGGCATCGTCCAGGACGAATCGCGTGTTTCGCAAGTCGCGGGCGATCCCGATCCGGCGCGCTATCGCAGCCTCGCCGCGCAGGACCACGAACTGACGCTGGAAGGCACGATGACGCAGGGGCTGGGCGAGAAGGGCCTGGCCGGGGCGATCACCGCGACCGGCGGGTATACCCGCTCAAACACGCTCTCGCTGTCGGGGCTCGACACGGTTCCGCTGACGTATGACGGCCAGACGCTGCGCCGCACGCTGGCCGATCCGCTGCGAAACCGCTCGATCACCGATACGTTCGAGGGCGGGCTCGGCTACAGCACGATGCTCGGCGAATGGCAGGTCAGCGCCACCGCCAATGCGACGTATACCGACACGAATACCCGCGTCGATCGCCGTCGCACCGAGGCGCAGTACGGCGACCTTCAGGCCGAAGTCGCATCCGGCGCGCTTTCCATCACCGGGGCGCTGCCCAATGTGCCGGGCGCAGGCGTGGACGTCGCGACCACGCGCCAACTGACGCTGTCCAACCTCGTCACCCTGTCGGGCAAGCCGTTCCGGATGCCGGCGGGCGAGGCGAACCTGACGGTCAAGGGCGGGTACGACTTCGACCGCTCCATGAGCGAGGACACGCGCAACACGGTGGGCAACGTGACGCTCCGGCGCGGCGATCTGCTGGGCGGCGTCAATCTGGCGCTGCCGCTGACCAGCAAGGGAGAGGATTTCCTTGGCGCGGTGGGCGACATCACGCTGAATTTCAGCGGCGGACTGGACCACCTGTCGGACTTCGGAACGCTGACGGACTGGAGCGCGGGCGTTACATGGTCGCCGACCGAAACGCTGATGCTGCAGGCGAGCTATATCGTCGATCAGGCCGCGCCCAAGCTGACCCAGCTGGCCGCGCCGATGGTCGAGACATACAACGTCGCGGTCTACGATTTCACCAATTCGCGCACCGCGCTCGTCACCACGGTGACCGGCGGCAATCCGGACCTGAAGAAGGAAACCCAGCGCGACTGGAAAATCTCGGCACAGTGGAAGCTGCCGTTCCTGCAGCGCTCAAACCTGATCGTCGAATACTTCCGCAACCGGTCGAGCAACGTGACGCAGGCGTTCCCCCTGCTGACTTCGGCGATCGAGGACGCCTTCCCTGACCGCGTGACGCGCGACGCGGACGGCAACCTCACCCGGATCGATCGGCGCGCGGTGACTTTCGACGAAGTGAAGACTTCCTCCATGCGCTGGGGCTTTAACATTTCGGGTAGCCTCGGCGGTTCGTCATCGACTGGCGGTTCGTCCGGAGGCTCGTCCGCGCGGATGAGCGCTGCGCCGGTGCAATCGGTCACCGGCCCGAACGGGCCGATGGCGGGCGGTCAGGTATTGAATGGGGGGCAGACGTCCAACGAAGCCGCACGCCCCAACTTCGATCCCTCGCGCTTCGCCGCGATCCGCGAAAAGCTCTGCGCGCCCGGCGCAGGCGATCCCGATCCGGCGAGCCTGCCCGAAGGATTGCGCAATCGTCTCTCCGGTGCGGACGGCAAGATCGACCCGGCCAAGCTGGCCGAGTTCAAGCAGCGTGCCTGTTCGGCCGAAGGGCAGGGTGCCACTCCCGGCGAAGGCGGCGGCCGAGGTCCGATGGACCCCGAGCGTTTCGAACGCATCCGTACCGCGCTTTGCGCAGGCGGCAGCGGCCCGCCGGACGTGGCGAGCCTGCCCGACCGCATGCGGGAGCGCATCATGGGCGCCGACGGCAAGGTCGATCCGGCCAAGCTCGCCGAACTGCGTGAGCGTTTCTGTAATGCGCCGACGCCGGCCCCTGGCACGACCCGCGCGCAGGGCGAGCAGCCGGGCTTCCCGCCGCCCGGGGCTTTTGGCGGTCAGCCGCCGATGGCATCGAATGCGGGCGAGCGCGGCGCCGGTGGCACTCGCGCCGAATCGGGCGGACGGGGTCCCGGCGGTGGACCGGGTGGTCCTCCGGGGGGCGGCTTTGGCCCTCCCGGCGGTCGCAATGGCAGTCGCTGGAACCTCTCGATCTATCACACCTGGCGCTTCACCGACACGATCCTCATCGCGCCGGGTGTGCCTGTGCTCGACCAGCTGAACGGCAATTCGACCTCGGCAGGCGGCACTCCGCGCCACACCATCGAGGCCGAGGGCGGCCTGTTCAAGAACGGCTATGGCCTGCGCCTGAAGGGTGAATGGAACGCGCCTGCCCGCGTCGATGGCTCGGGTGCGCCCGGCAGCCAGGACCTGCGGTTCGGCAGTACCTTCGACGTATCGCTGCGTATCTTCGCCGATCTCGGCCGCAACGAGGACCTTGTTTCCAAGATGCCGTTCTTCAAGGGATCGCGGCTGTCGCTCAAGGCCAACAACCTGCTCGATTCGCGGCAGAAGGTGACCGATCAGAACGGGCTCACCCCGATCGCCTATCAGCCCGCCTATCGCGAACCGCAGGGCCGCGTGCTGGGGATCGACTTCCGCAAGATGTTCTGATCCTGAGGATAGGCCGGGTCGGGGGACTACCGATCCGGCCCTTCCTGTCCTATCTGCACGAACATGGCCCGAACATCTGGCAGCACACCAGCCGGCACTCCTGAGCAGCCCAACCATCTCGAACGCTTCAACGAGGAGCGGGCGACCTACACCGTGCGCGGCTCCGACCAGCCCGACCTGCAGGCCGGCGTCGAGGTGATCCGCGACACCGTCCGCACGCTACCCGCCAAGCCCGGCGTCTACCGGATGCAGGACGCGCGCGGCGATGTGCTCTATGTCGGCAAGGCGCGGGTGCTGAGGAACCGCGTCGCCAACTATACCCAGTGGGAGCGTCTGCCCGGCCGCCTGCAGCGCATGGTCAGCCAGACCCGCTCGATGACGATCGTGACGACCAATTCGGAAGCCGAGGCGCTGCTGCTCGAAGCGCAGCTCATCAAGCGGTTCCGGCCCGCGTACAACGTGCTGCTGCGCGACGACAAGTCGTTCCCCTTCATCCTGCTGCGCACCGACCACGAGTTCCCGCGCATCATGAAGCATCGCGGTGCGCGGCGGATGAAGGGCAATTACTACGGTCCCTTCGCCAGCGCCGGTTCGGTCAACACCACGATCAACGCGCTGCAGAAGCTGTTCCTGCTGCGCAGCTGCACCGACAGCTTCTTCGCCCGGCGCGACCGGCCTTGCCTGCTCTATCAGATCAAGCGCTGCTCGGCCCCTTGCGTCGATCGCATCGACGAGGCGGGCTACAAGGAACTGGTGCAGGAGGCGAAGGACTTCCTCGGTGGCAAGTCCAACGCGGTCCAGCGCAAGATCGAGGCGCAGATGGCCGAGGCCGCTGCCGACCTCGACTTCGAGCGCGCGGCGATGCTGCGCGACCGCCTGCGCGCGGCGACCTTCATCCAGGGCAGCCAGGCGATAAATGCCGAGGGTCTCGACAATGCCGACATCTTCGCGATGGCCAGCAAGAGCGGGCAGGTGGGTGTGCAGGCCTTCTTCATCCGCGGCGGCCAGAACTGGGGCCACCGCGCCTTCTTCCCCACCCATACCGAAGGGCTGAGCGAGGAAGAGGTGATGCAGGCGTTCCTCGCGCAGTTCTACGAGGAAGTGCCGCCCGCGCGCTGCATCCTCGTCGACCGCGAACTTCCCGAGGCCGACCTCATCGCCGAAGCCCTGCGCGAGAGTGCGGGCGGCAAGGTGGAGATCTCCGTCCCCCAGCGCGGCAACCGCCGCAACCTGATGATGCAGGCCACGCGCAACGCGGTGGAAGCGCTCGACCGCCGCCAGGCCGAGCGCGGCACGCAGGCGAAAGTCTGGCGCGAGATGGCCGACTTCCTCGAACTGCCGGACCTGCCGCAGCGGGTGGAAGTCTACGACAACAGCCATATCTCGGGCACCAAGGCGCTCGGCGCGATGGTGGTGGCGGGGCCGGAGGGCTTCCAGACCAGCCAGTACCGCAAGTTCAACATCAAGTCCGCGCAGACCGACGACGACTACGCGATGATGCGCGAGGTCATGACCCGCCGCTTCGGCCGCGTGCAGGAGGAAGACCCCGAGCGCACCGGCGGCACCTGGCCCGATCTCGTTCTGATCGACGGCGGCAAGGGCCAGATGAACGCGGTGAAGGACGCGCTGGAGGAACTCGGCATCGAGGACGTCAACCTCATCGCCATCGCCAAGGGGCCGCATCACGGGCGCGAGGGGCGCGAGGTGTTCCACTTCCCCGACGGGCGCGAGAAGATGCTGCCGGTGAACTCGCCGGTGCTGTTCCACCTCCAGCGCCTGCGCGACGAGGTCCACCGCTTCGTCATCGGCGCGCACCGGGCGAAGCGCAGCCGGGCGATCACCGCCAGCCCGCTCGACGAGATTCCCGGCATCGGCCCGGCCCGCAAGCGCGCGCTGCTGCTGCACTTCGGCACGGCGGGCAAAGTGCGCGCGGCGAGCCTCGAAGATTTGCGCCGCGCGCCGGGTGTCAGCGTGGCGGTGGCGCAGACGATCTACGATTTCTACCACCCGAACGGCTGAGCGGCGCGACACCTGCGGCGGGCCGCGCAACTGACGATCATCTCCCCGGTTGAAGTTTCCGTAGGACGGAGGCGGGAAACGGGAGATTCAACGTGGTTACACTTAGTCCGCTCGCCATAGCCGTCGGCGTGATCGCGCTGGCCGTTCTGGTCGGCGTTGTCGTGACAGTCATGCGCAGTCGCCATACAGCGCGGTTGCGTGATCGGTTTGGCGACGAATACGATCGCACCGTCGATCAGTCCGGCAGCACGTATAAGGCCGAGACTGTGCTCCATGAGCGCGAGCAGCGCGTTGCCGCCTTCGACATCCGCCCGCTACAGCCCGCTCGGCGCGAGGCATTCGTTCGGACGTGGCTGGAAGTGCAGGCCCAGTTCGTCGATGATCCTGCGGGGGCGGTTCAGCGCGCTGACGTGCTGCTGGCCGACGTCATGACCGCACGCGGCTATCCCGTGGCGGACTTCGACCAGCGCTACGAGGATCTTTCGGTCGATCACGGCGAGGTCGTCGCACATTACCGCACCGGCCATCACATCGCTGCCAGCCATGCGCGCGGCGAGGCGGGCACTGAGGAATTGCGCAGGGCGATGATCCATTACCGTGCGCTGTTCGACGATCTCGTCAATGAGCCCGAGGACTTCAGCCCGTTGATCGAGCATCACGGCGGCCGCGTCCACGACTTGCGCAAGGAAACGACCCGGCGTTCCTGAACTGGTGTCAGACTGCGGCGTGGCGATGCCTCAGCAACGCGGTGAACGACGTGTCTCCGCTCCGCCAGGCACGCTCGTGAAAGAAGAAAACCACTGCGTTCACCATCGGCTCGATCAGAGCAATCCCGCCCGCCATCGTGACCGATCCGGTGACGAGATAGGCGACGGTGAAACCGACCATAAGATGGAGCGCAAGGAAACTGAGGGTCTTGGCGAAATCGTGGGTCATCGGGCGGTCCTTTCGACCACTCTTCTAATGCGACTAATTTGCAGCAACAAAACGATCCTTGTCGCCACGGTTATCGACGGGAGCGATGAGCCAGTCCTACAGGCCCAGCTTGCGTGCGATACGCCAGCCTGTCGCCTTGGTGCGATTGCGATCCGGCCAGCGCCCCGGGGCCGTCGGTTTAAGCCCGCAACGTCGTAGAAGTCCGTTGAAGGCCCGCGCATCCGCTTCCGCAAAACTCCACTCCGAGCGCCAGGTGATCGAGAGCGAAACGGACGACTCCGGCCCGTTGCGCACGAAATGCGGCGCCATAACCGGTACGTAAAGCGCTTCGCCCGGCGCGAGTGGGAATTCGCGGCCGCCGGCGAGCAGTTCGTCACGCCACTTCAGTTCTCGGCCGCCGCCGGTGTGGTAGGTTTCGTGAATCTCGTCCGGCGCAAAGGTCGGATCGCCCGCCGGGAACTGCGTCATCACCTTGGAGCCGCGCACCTGCATCAGGATGTTGTGTTCGGGGTCGAAGTGATAGGGCGTGACGCCCCCGGCGCTGGTCACGAATACGAAGGCCTGCGTCTTGAGCATGCGCCCGGTGCGCGCTTCGATGGCTGGACGGATTTCGGCCAATAGCGCTTCAAGCAGTGCAGCGTAGGCCGGGTCCTGCTCGACGTTCTTGAGCACCGCCCAGGAGCGGGTCGTCTCGATATGGCGGATCGTTTCGCCGATGGGGATGCCGGTCGGCCCGGGCTTTCCTTCGATGCCGATGGGCTGGTCGCTGGCATTGTATTCCACCGAGGCGGGGGGAAGCACCTCCGCCAGCCGGGCCAGTGCCTCCAGTTCCATCAGTGGATGTGCGCCAAGGGCGTGAGTCAGCTTATGCGGCACCTCGGGATAGTGCGATGCGAAGTCATGGCGCGCGGTGTCCGCGAAAACCGGACTTGTCTGGAGTAGAGTCGGGACGTTCATGGTCGGTGTCCGGCGGGATGGCGCGCGGTTTCGGCGCGCACGAACTGGCGGAATGCGGCGCGGCGCAGCCTGCCGCCGATGGCGATGGAGAGCCGCCCGATGTCCCGGCGCTCGCGCCAGAGGTGGTCGATCATCGGATGGTCTGCGCTGGCGCAACTGTCGGTCCAGGCGATGTCTGCGCGGTCCAGCATGACGAGGTTCTCGCGCTGGAGCAGCACGCCGGGTGAAAAGCGCGCATATGTCTCGTCGAAGGCGGTCTTGTAGGAATAGGCGCCCGGTGCGGTCAGGAACGTCGCCAGCATCGCGACGGGGCGACCGTCGAGCGTCAGCGACAGTCTCTCCAGCCTGCCGCGCAGAGCTGCTCCTTCGAGGCTTTCGCGGAACATCCGCTCGGTCCGCTCGGAGCTTGCCAGCGCGGAGCCGGCTTTACCCTTCCAGCCCGCAGCCTCCAGCGCGAGGAAATCGGTGCACCACCGGGCGACGTCGCGGGCATCGGTGCTGTGCTCGAAGGCGATGGCACCTTCCTCGGCGAGGCGATTGGCCTGGCGGCGCAGTTCCTTGCGCTTCTTACTCGACAGCGCGGCTTCCAGATAAGTTTCGGGCGAAAGGTCGGAGGCGAGCATGGCGCGGGCCTCGCGGTGTACGATCTCGATCTGCCGCGCGTCCTGTGCCGCTACGGCGTCCAGTGCGGCGTGCAGCGGGCCGCCCAGCATCATGCCGCGCAAGTGCATGAACAGCGCCGCGTCAGGCCGGGTGTCGGCCCAGCTCAGAACGGCCTGCCAGAAAGGCACTTCTGCGCCCCGGGCGACCAGCGGCACGCCGCAGAAGCAGTTGGCGTGAAGCCAGCTGGACAAATGCGGCATCGGCCAGCGGTAGTAGCGGCGGGATGGAGCGACGGGCAGCAGGCCCACCAGTTGCCCGTCCTGCTCGAAGCGCAGGATCGTCACGCCGTCCGTGTCAGGCAGGTGGCGTAGCGAGGGGAGCAGATACCAGCTCTCGAAGAACGGGTTTGGCTCGCTGGCGTTGCCGGTTAGGCGGTCCCAGGCATCGACCTCGCTTTCCAGCGCGCGCCAGGGCACGGCGCAGAGGCTGCCCGAAAGCAGGCGAACGGGCGCGATCTCGGCGTCCAGCGCCGATGGGGCCTCTTTGCGATGTGCCTCGCCAGCCACTTGCAGACCGAATCCTGTTGCCGGAACGTTGCGTGTTCGTGGCCTGAATTAATGGCGAGAAATCAAGGAAACGCTAACGGCACCGCGCCGGAAAGGCCCCGACGCGGTGCCGCTGCGTTCAACCGGCCGCCATTGCGGCAAGCAGCAGCAGCGCGACGATATTGGTTATCTTGATCATCGGGTTCACCGCCGGGCCTGCGGTATCCTTGTAGGGATCGCCCACGGTATCGCCGGTGACGGCAGCCTTGTGCGCCTCCGAACCCTTGCCGCCGTAATTGCCGTCCTCGATGAACTTCTTGGCGTTGTCCCATGCGCCGCCACCCGAAGTCATCGACAGGGCCACGAATAGCCCGCTGACGATCACGCCAAGCAGCAGTGCTCCGAGCGCCGCGAAGCCGTTTTCACGACCGGCGACGGCGGTGATCACGAAGTAGACCACGATCGGCGCCAGCACCGGCAGTAGCGAGGGCACGATCATCTCCTTGATCGCTGCCTTCGTGACAAGATCGACCGTGCGTGCGTAGTCGGGCTTTTCCGCATAAGTCATGATGCCCGGCTTCTCGCGGAACTGCTCGCGCACGTCGACGACCACGTCGCCCGCGGCCCGGCCCACCGCCGTCATGCCCATCGCGCCGAACAGGTACGGCAGTAGCGCGCCGAGCAGGAGGCCGACGATGACGTAAGGATTCTCCAGACTGAAATCGACGTTCAGCGCTGGGAAGAACTCCTTGAGATCGGTTGTGTAGGCGGCAAAGAGGACCAGCGCGGCAAGCCCCGCCGAACCGATCGCATAACCTTTGGTCACGGCCTTGGTGGTGTTGCCCACGGCATCGAGCGCGTCGGTCTTCTCGCGCACGGCGTCGTCCAGACCGGCCATCTCGGCGATGCCGCCCGCGTTGTCGGTGACCGGACCGTAAGCATCCAGCGCCACCACCATGCCCGCCAGCGCCAGCATCGCGGTCGCCGCATAGGCAATGCCCAGCAGCCCGGCGAGCTGGTAGGCGATGATGATCCCGGCGACGATCACGATCGTCGGCAGCGCCGTCGCTTCCAGGCTGATGGCAAGGCCCTGGATCACATTTGTGCCGTGACCGGTGACCGAAGCCTTGGCGATCGACCGGACCGGGCGATAATCGGTCCCGGTATAATACTCGGTGATCCAGATGATCAGGCCGGTGATCGCCAGGCCGACCAGAGCGCAATAGAACAACGTGCGGCCGTTGAGGTCGCCATTGCCGATGACGGCCTCCATATCCCCCAGCGCATGGCTTATCGCCCACCAGATCGCCGGGATCGAGAGCACCGCAGTCACAAGGAAGCCCTTGTACATGGCGCCCATGATGTTCTGCGAGCTGCCCAGCCGCACGAAGTAGGTGCCGATGATGGAGGTGACGATGCAGACGCCGCCGATCAGCAGCGGCAGCGCCATCATCGCGCTCAGGTTGCCCGCGCCCTTGAGCAACAGCGCGGTCAGCACCATCGTCGCGCCAACGGTGACGACGTAGGTTTCGAACAGGTCGGCCGCCATGCCGGCGCAGTCGCCGACGTTGTCGCCCACGTTGTCGGCGATGACGGCGGGGTTGCGGGGATCGTCCTCGGGAATGCCGGCCTCGACCTTGCCGACGAGGTCGGCGCCGACGTCGGCGGCCTTGGTGAAGATGCCTCCACCCAGACGCGCAAAGATCGAAATGAGCGAGGCTCCGAAGGCGAGGGCGGTCAGTGCTTCGACCACGGTACGGTCATCGCCGCCAACCGTATGCCCGGCCGGTCCGGTGAGATACCAGTAGAACACCGCGATTGCGAGCAGAGCGAGGCCCGCCACCAGCATGCCGGTGATTGCGCCCGCCCGGAACGCCAGCGTCAGCCCTTCCTGCAGGCCCTTCTGTGCCGCAGCGGCGGTGCGTACGTTCGCCCGGACCGAGATGTTCATCCCGATGAACCCGGCGAAACCCGACAGGATCGCGCCGATGACGAACCCGGTGGCCGATATGGCTCCGAGTGTGAACGCCAGGATGATCGCGACGATCACGCCGACAACGGCAATGGTGGAATACTGCCTCTTCAGGTAGGCTTGCGCGCCTTCCTGAATAGCGGCGGCGATCTCCTGCATCTTTTCGGAGCCTGCGGGAGCACTGAGCACCTGACGACTTGTGACGAAGCCATAGACGATGGCCAGAAGTCCCAGGACTATTGCGATCGTGATGAGATTCACGAAGACGTCCCCTTCCCATTATGTTGTAGCGACGGGTTTTCCCGCTCGCGGCGACTAGGGCTATAGGGAAGGTGGGGGAGTGGCAAGCAGGGATATGCGCCGGAACGGTGCCGTCATCGGCGGCATGGCGACCGGGCCACGCACCGACGTCAGTGCTGGTAACCCAGGCGTTCGGGCAAGGGCAGTGCAGCGCCTTCGTGATGCAGCGACAGCCCCGCTCCTGCTTCGATGGTGCCGATTGCCGTAACCTGCCGGTTCAGGGTGCTCGCGGCTTCAAGAATGCGCGCTGTATTTTCGAGCGGCGCGGTGAACAGCAGTTCGTAGTCGTCCCCGGCGGCCATCGCTACCAGCCGGACCTCCAGAACTTCGCCTGCGACGGTGCGGAGGGCCGCGGAAAGCGGCACTGCGCCGACGTCCAGCGTCACGCCTACCGCGCTGGCCTCGGCCATGCGCGAGGCATCGACCATGAGTCCGTCGGAAACATCCATCATAGCGTGGACCAGCGGCGCCAGTGCGACGCCCAAGCGAGGCTCGGGCGCAGGGCGGCGGTAACAGGCGAGCAGCGCGGTGAGGGCGGTTGCGTCTCCATCGAGGTCGCCCAGCGCGGCTTTCAGCCCCAGCCCCGCATCGCCGATGGTCCCGCTGACCCAGACCCGGTCACCCGGCCGCGCCGCCGTGCGCGAAGGCACCGGGCAACCCTTGGCCCCGGTGCCGAGAGCCGTCAGCGAGAAACTGCGCGGCGCGCCGTCCGGCATGCGGACCGTATCGCCGCCCAGCAGCGGGATGGCGAAACGGCGGCAGGCCTCGTCCAGCCCGGCGAGGAACGCGGTGTCCCACGCGGAAGCGCCCAGCGCGTGCGAATAGAGGCACCCCGCCGGCGTCGCCCCTTTGGCGGAAAGGTCGGAGACGTTCACCGCCACCAGCTTCCACGCCACGTCCTGCGGCGGATCGCCGGGCAGGTAGTGCACACCCTCGACGACGGTATCCATCGTCAGCACCAGCGCCTCGCCGCCGATCTGGAGCACGGCGGCATCGTCCGCCAGCCGCCGTGCGGCGGGGTCGGTAGCGATGGCGCGCAGCGCGTGGATGAAGGCGTGCTCGCCGGTCATCCCGGAACTATGCCGTCAGCGAACCGACTTCGCCACCGAATCGAGCACGCCGTTGAGGAACTTCGCCTCGCGCGGGTCGAAGAAGGCGTGGCACACGTCGAGGTATTCGCTGATCGCCGCGCCGGTCGGAATGTCGGCGCGGGCCATGAGTTCGTAAGCGCCCGCGCGCATGATCTGCAACATCGTCTTGTCGAGACGGCCCAGCGACCAGCCCTCGGTCAGCTTGGAGGCCAGCAGTTCGTCGATCTCGTCGCGGCGGGCGATGGTGCCCTTCACCACGTCGTCGAAGAACGCGACTTCGGCCTGCGCGAACTGCGCGTCGTCGATCTCCATGCCGAGGCGGTGGCGGTGGAATTCGTCGAGCAGGGAGGCCATCGGGGTGCCCTCCATGTCGAACTGGTACAGCGCCTGGACGGCGGCGAGGCGCGCGGCGGCGCGCTTCTGCTTGGGATTGCTCATGAGTTCAGCCTTACGGAAATGGAGCGCGCGTGCGCGGGAAGCCCTTCCGCTTCGGCAAGGGCGACGGCGGCGGGGCCGATGGCCTCCAGCGCCGCGGAATCGAGCTGGATGAAGCTGGTGCGCTTCATGAAATCGAGGACCGAAAGCCCCGAGGAGAACCGCGCCCGGCGCCCAGTGGGCAGGACGTGATTGGGCCCGGCGACGTAATCGCCGACCGCTTCGGGGGTCATGCGGCCGAGGAACACCGAGCCTGCGTGCCGGATGCGGCGCATCAGGCTTTCGGGATCGTCGGTGGCGATCTCGACGTGTTCGGCGGCCAGCGCATTGGCGAGTGCGGGCGCCTCGTCGAAGCTGGCGACGTCGATGATGACCCCGTTGACGCTCCAGCTTTCGCGCGCAGTCTTCTCGGTGGCCAGCGCGGCCAGTTCGAGTTCGACTGCCTCGGCCACCGCATCGGCATAGGCCGCGTCGTCGGTGATGAGGATCGACTGCGAGGTCGGGTCGTGCTCGGCCTGGCTGAGCAGGTCGGCGGCGATCCGGCGCGGCTCGTTCTTGGCGTCCGCGATGACGAGGATTTCGCTCGGCCCCGCGACCATGTCGATGCCGACGACGCCGTAGAGCTGGCGCTTGGCCTCGGCCACCCAGGCATTGCCGGGGCCGGTTACCACATCGACGGGGGCGATGCGGTCGGTGCCATAGGCCAGCGCGCCGACAGCATGGGCACCGCCTACGCGCCACACTTCGTCCACGCCCGCAAGATGCGCGGCAGCGAGGACGAGCGGGTTGACTTCGCCCTTCGGCGTAGGCGTGACGACAACGAGACGTTCCACGCCTGCGACCTTGGCGGGAATGGCGTTCATCAGCAGCGAGGACGGATAGGCCGCCCGCCCGCCGGGAACGTAGAGCCCCGCCGCGTCCACCGCATTCCACGTCGCTCCGAGGCGCACGCCGGCGGCGTCGGTGTAGTCGCGGTTCTCGGGGAGTTGCGCGGCGTGGTAGGCGCGGATACGCTCTGCCGCGAGTTCCAGCGCTGCGCGCAAGGTCGGTTCGAGCGCGTCGAAGGCGGCCTTGCAGGTAGCGGCATCGACGTTCCAGCCGGTCTGGTCGAGGTCATGGCCGTCGAACTTCGCCGTGAGATCGGCAAGCGCTGCATCACCACGCTCGCGCACGTCCCGGAGGATCGCGGCGACGTCGGCGGCCACGTCAACCGCGCTTTCGCGGCGGTCGGAGACCACGCGCGCGAAGGCCTCGGCGAAACCGGGGTCCTTGGCTGAAAGGCGCAGCATCAGGCGGCTTCCTTTTCCGCCACCAGCGCGCGGAAGGCCTCGACCAGAGCGGCGACGCGCTCGTCGGTCTTGAGGGCAGCGCGGTTGACGATCAGGCGCGCGGAAATGTCGAGGATGCGGCTGGTTTCGACCAGACCGTTCTCCTTGAGCGTGCGGCCGGTGGAGACCAGATCGACGATCCGGCTCGACAGACCGAGGCAGGGCGCCAGCTCCATCGCGCCGTTCAGCTTCACGACTTCGGCCTGTACACCCAGCTTCTCGAAGTGGCGGCGGGTGAGGTTCGGGTACTTGCTGGCGATCCGCAAGTGCGAGGGCAGCGCGCCGCCGGTCTCGCCCACCTTTTCGGCGACCGAAAGACGGCAGTGGCCGATGTTCAGGTCCACGGGGGCGTAGAGGTCGGAATAGGCGAACTCCTCCACCACGTCCGAGCCGACGATGCCGACTTGCGCAGCGCCATGCGCGACGAACGTGGCGACGTCGAAGGCGCGCACGCGGATCAGGCGCATGTCGCTGTTTTCGCAAGCGAAGGAGAGCGCGCG
This sequence comes from Novosphingobium sp. 11B, assembly GCF_054589055.1. Lineage (NCBI taxonomy): Bacteria > Pseudomonadati > Pseudomonadota > Alphaproteobacteria > Sphingomonadales > Sphingomonadaceae > Novosphingobium > Novosphingobium sp. 11B. Next base: position 60,346 of record NZ_BAAILP010000156.1, read on the forward strand.
AGACTTCTTGTCATGGAATTCCGCCTCGGGAATCACACCGGCGCGCGCCATGAGCGGCAATGCTTCGTCGAGGATTCGGCCCTTGGGCACGGCGAAAGTCAGAGGTGTCGGCATGGTGCGCGCCTTAGTCGGGCAAGGCGCAAAGGGCAACCGGGGTGTTTGCCCTGAGCAAGCTACAGGGCAACACGCCGTCATCCCAGCGAAAGCTGGGATCGCTGGCCGTGAACAACCCACCCAACGGCAGGGTGTTGTTCGGCCAGCTATCGCCTAAAGCATTGCCAGCGGTCCCAGCCTTCGCTGGGATGACGGGTGTATGTCTGCGGGCTTCGCGCTTATTCCCCCGGCGCGCTGGCCTTGATCGCCACCGCATGGACGCGATTGCCGGGAATGTCGCCCAGCGCCGCATTTACCAGTCGCTGGCGCTGCAGACGTGAGACACCGGCGAACTGCGGGCTCTCGATCAGGATGGTGAAGTGCGATTCGCCGCTGCCGTCATCGCCGGTATGGCCGCGGTGCGTGGCGGAATCGTTGACCACGTCAAGCGACGTGGGAGCGAAGGCGGCGGTCAGAAGCTGCCGCATTTCCTGTTCGAGTGGTCCAGACATGGGGTTCCATTTAGGCGATCGATGTCCCATCTGGAAGCCGGTGAGACAGCATAGATTTCATGGAAGGTTCGAATCCACCGGTCACGAGTGCGCCTGGCCGGGGTGTGATGAGGCGGGCGAGTTTCGTGCTCCGGGTGGTCGGCCGTCCGGGTTCGACGGGCCGGGCGACTATCGATGGTTCTGCCTCGAGCACGTGCGTCAGTTCAATTCGGGCTACGACTACTTCGAAGGCATGGAAGCGGAGGAGATCATGCGCGCCCAGTCGCCGCTCCACGGTTGGGAGACGCAGACCCGCGCGTTCCGGCCCGATGCGGGCGTGGATCAGGCGCCGAACTGGGCGAACTTCTCCGACCCGCTTGAGGCGATTCAGGCACGGGCGAGGGCGCATGTGAAGCGGCGCAGAGCTGACCTGAAGCCCGAAAACGCGCGCTTCACTCCGAACGAGCGCAGAGCTTTGGAGACGCTGGGGCTGGACGGGGACATCGACCGCAAGACCCTGCGGTTTCGCTATACGCGGCTTCTGCGGCAGTATCATCCCGACCACAACGGCGGCGATCACAGCCATGCCGCGCGGCTGCAGGGGGTGGTCGAGGCGTATCAGGTCCTCAAGAACGCGGCGGCTTTCGGGTAGGACCTATCTTGGCCCTACATTCCCCGTCACCCTAAACTTGTTTCAGGGTGACGAAGTGGAAAGAGGAGCAGGGCGCGTTATTCGTCCTCGCCCTCGCAGATCGCTGCCAACTGGTCCGCACAGGCGGCCCAGCCTTGCGTAAAGCCCATTTCCTCATGCTGCTTGCAGGTATCCGCGCTCCAGTGGCGGGCGGTGGCGGTATAGCGCGTGCCTTCGCCTTCAGGAGCGACTTCCCAGATGCCGATCATGAACGGCCCGCTCGGTTGGAGATCGTCCACCACCGCATCGGTCGAGGCGAAGCGGCGGCCTTCCTCATAGGCAAGGTAGATGCCGTTCTGGGGCATAACTTCGCCGTCGGGGCCGTACATCGTCATCTTGCACACGCCGCCGGGGCGCTTGTCCTGTTCATCGACCTCGGCGCGCCATGGGGTAGGGCACCACCATTCGTTTTGGCGGTTGGCCATGACGTCCCACACTTTCGCAGGCGGTGCGGCAATGTAGCGGGTGACGGACAGTTCGTTGCTCATCGTTGTTCTCCTCAATCTCGATCAGGCGCGCCAAGAGGGAAGAACGCGCGGTACGGGCGGGCGGCCTCGACGCAAGTGCTGACCGGCGGCAAGGCGAGCAGATGGGCGCGCCATGCCTTCAGGCGCGGAAAGCTGTCGGCGATGGGGAGGACCCAGTCGGCGTAGAACAGCGAGGGCGCGGCGGCGCACTCGATCAGGGTAACCTGGCCTTGCGCCGGGTAGTACTGAAGCCAGCCCTCCAACCAGGCGTAACTGCGTTCCAGCCGTTCGCGCGCTTCGCCGATGCGGGTCATGTCCGGGTTTTCGGCATCGCGAATGTGTTCGTTCACGACCTCCTGCATGTTGCCCATGACGTAGTTGTCGAACACCCGATCGAGCATTCGCACGCCGATCGCCGCTCCGGCGTCGGAGGGCAGCAACACGTCCGGTTCCACATGGTGCAGTTGCAGGTGCTCGATGATCGAAGTCGCCTCGAAGATCAGGTTCTGGCCGTCCTGCAGGACCGGGAACTTGCCCGCTGGTCCGGCCATGGCGACGATCTTGTCATGATCGGGGTGATCGCCGTCGACGATGCGGAACTCATGGTCCAGCCCCGATCCCAGCAGCGCGATCTGCGCCTTCCAGGTGTAGGACGAGAAGGGGTGGCCGTAGAGTGCCAGCATCAGCCTTTCACCGCCGCCTCGATCGCGGCGATGTCGATCTTGCGCATCGTCATCATCGCTTCCATCGCCCGCTTGGCGGCAGCGCGATCGGGGTTCGCCATCGCGTCGGTGAGGGCGCGCGGGGTGATCTGCCAGTTGAGGCCCCACTTGTCCTTGCACCAGCCGCACATGCTCTCCGCCCCGCCGTTGCCGACGATGGCGTCCCAGTAGCGGTCGGTCTCTTCCTGCGTGTCGGTGGCGACCTGGAACGAGAACGATTCCGATTGCGGGAACTGCGGGCCGCCGTTGAGGCCGATGCACTCGATCCCCATCACCGTGAACTCGACCACGAGGACGTTACCTTCCTTCCCGTCCGGATAGTCCGTTGGCGCACGCTGTACGGAATCGACGCGGGTGTCGGGGAAGACGGTGGCGTAGAAGTTCGCAGCGTCCTCGGCGGTGCCGTCGTACCAGAGGCAGATCCGGTTTTTGGCCGTCATTTCTTCATCTCCTCTATCAGCTTGCCGTCGATGCCCTTGGCGGTCCGGTAGGCGGGGCGTTCCTGGCAGCGTTCGGCGTAAGCGACGAGCGGGGGCAGCGGCGGGATGATGCCGAAGGTCATGCCCCAGTCGATCGCGCTGCCGACATAGACGTCGGCCATGGTGAAGCGGGTGCCGCAGACCCAGTCGTCCTCGGCCAGCTTTTCCTCGATCGCGGCGAGGGTGCGCTCGAAGCTGCCCCAGCCAGCCATCATCTCCTGCTGCGGCGTCGGCTCGAACTTGAGCGCGCGCGAGGTGATCGCCTGCTCGATCGGGCCGGAGGCGAAGAAGGTCCAGCGGTAATAGTCCGCCATCTCGCTGTCGTTGGGGAGCAGGTGCGCCTCGGGGTTCATCTCTGCCAGATAGAGGCAGATCGCGGCGGCTTCGGTGATGATCCGGTCGCCGTCGTCGGCATGGTGGATCAGCGTCGGCACCTTGGCCATCGGGTTGGCGTCTAGGAACGCGGCGGGCTTGTCCTTCCAGTCGACGAGGACCTGCTCGTAGTCCGCCCCGGCCTCGTGCAGCGCCCAGCGGGCGATCTGTCCGCGCGACATCGGGTTGGTGAAGAAGGTGTAGTCGGCCATCGGGATTCTCCCTTAGATGAGGGTGGAACATTGATGGAACGAATGGGCGGCGTCAATCACCGCCCGCCCGGTTATCTGCGCGGCCCGACGAGACCGAAGTAGGCGCCTTGCGGATCGAAGGCGTGGACGGTGTATTCGCCGGTGGGGATCTGCTGCGGATCGCCCATAGGCTTGCCGCCGCTGTCCTTTACTGCGGTCAGTGCGCGGTCAATATCGTCCACGCCGATGTAGTAGGTCCAGCCTGGCACCGGCATGAAATCAGCCTGCTTCATAACCGCGCCGATCTGCACGTCCTCCAGCTGGAGGAAGCGGTAGTCGCCGAGCGGCCCCATCGGCATCGCGCCTTGCTGGGCCCAGCCGAAGTGCTTCGTATAGAACGCCACCGCCGCATCGTCGTCCGGCGTGACGAGTTCGTTCCAGCGCACCGTCTGCGGCTTGTCCACGCTGAACACGTCGCTGGTGGCGTCGGGATCGTCGGCGGGCGGTTCCGGCGTCATCACGTAGAACGCGGCGCCCTGCGGGTCGGTCACCATGGCGAAGCGGCCGACGCCTTCCATGGTGGTGGCGGGGACGTGGACGGCGCCGCCCTCGGCCGTGATCTCGGCCACCTTGGCATCCACGTCCGGCACGTAGATGTAGCCCATCCAGCCGGGCTTCGCGCCCTGACCGATCATCTCGTCGTCGAGTGCGAAGACGCCGCCGGTATAGCCGCAGCCCGCGCCGCCGCCATCGATGCGCTCGATCATGCGGTAGTCCATGCCGGAATCGCCGGTCATTTCCGGCATGACGTTGGCGCCGATCTTCCAGCCGACGACACTGCCGTAGAAGGCGGCCGCGGCGTCGGAATCGCTGGTCATCAGCTCGTACCAGATGAAGCTGCCTACAGGGTTGCCCATGGCTCAGCCTCCCAGCGTGACGACGGGCTGGAAGCCGCCGTAGATCATGCGCATGCCGTCGAAAGGCATGGGGTTCTTCTCCGGATCCATGCGCGGGTCGGTGTTCATCGCGTCCATGACCGCAGCCATGCCCTTTTCGCGGGTCTCCTTGTCGGGCCATTCGATCCACGAGAAGACCACCGCCTCGTCCTCCTTGCACTCCACCGCCCGGAAGAAGTCGGTCTGCTTGCCTTCGGGCACGTCGTCCTGCCAGCATTCGAGAACGCGGGTGGCGCCGTGCTCCATGAAGACGGCGTCGCCCATCTCGGCGTGGGCGATGAACTTGTCCTTGTTCGCCTTGGGGACGGCGATCACGAAACCTTCTACGTAGGTCATGTCAGACTCCTTCCTTGGCAGCGTTTTCGGTCTTGGCTCTGTTCTTCGGATCATGCTCTGCGAAAGGGATCAGTTGCGCCTCCAGCGCACGCTGGAACGCCGGGCGAACTATGCCGCGCTCGACGTACGCCGCGAGCGCGGGCGTCGGCGCCAGCACGGACGGGTCGGGGATGGCGCGCAGGATCGTGGTCATCGCGATATCGGCGATCGAGAAGTCCCCGGCCAGCCACTCACTGTCCCCCAGCGCCGTTTCGAGGCGCTTGAGGCGGCCTTCCAGCGCGGTAGTCAGGGAAGGGCGGCGCAGCGGTGCCCAGTCCTCCTTGCGCGAGAAAAACGTGCAGTTGACGAACTCCATCACGAACGGCTCGATCGAGTTGAACGCAGCCAGCAGCCAACTCAGGACTTTCGCCCGTTCCTGCGAGCCGGTCGGGGGCAAGGCGCCCGCCTTCTCGGCGAGGTGGATGAGCGTGGCGCCGCTTTCGAATATCCCGACCTCGCCGTCACGGACGAAGGGCACCTGCCCCCAGGGCTGGTCGTCATAGTACCATTCGGGGCGCTCGATCGCGCTGATCAGGCGCACCTTGTAGGGCAGGGTGTACTCTTCGCAGGTCCAGCGCGGGCGCAAATCGCGGACCTGCCCCTGCGCGAAGGATGGCACCCATTCGTAAGCGGTGATCTCTATCTGTGAGGTCGGATCGATAGGCATCGTCTTCTCCCTCTCCCGTTTCTTTATGTCACGCCGTGGTCGGGATTTCCATTTCCCCCGAGGCGGCGGCAGGGTCCATCCACATCGTCTCCCAGACATGCCCGTCGAGGTCGGTGAAGGCGTGGCTGACCATGAAGCCATAGTCTTGTGGCGGATTGATGTCGGGCGTGCCGCCTGCCGCCGCAGCCTTGGCCTTCATCTCCGCGGCCTCTTCCTTGCTTTCACATGCAAGGCACAGCGCCACTTCGCTGGAGCCGGTGTCGGGGATCGGGCGGTCGGTGAAGGTGCGCCATTTGTCGTGCGTCAGGATCATCACGAAGATGGATTCCGACCACACCATGCAGGCCGCCGTGTCGTCGGTGAAGCGCGGCTCGTTGGTGAAGCCGAGCGCGGTGTAGAACGCCTTGGAGCGCTCCAGATCGGTGACGGGGAGGTTCACGAAGATCATGCGTGCCATCTGCTCTCTCCTTCAGAAGGGCGAATCGCCTCTTGCCCGAACCTGACCTCAGTGGTAACTAAAAGCAACCATGAAGTCACAAAAAGAAACCATGCGTTCGGAAAGCGCGACGGACAGTGTGAAACGCGCACATGGCCGCTGGTATGGGGATGCCTGCGGGGCGGCTTTCGCGATGGAACTGATCGGCGAACGCTGGTCGCTGCCAATCATACGCGAGATGATGCTCGGCCCGCGCCGTTTCTCCGAGATCCGCGCCGAATTGCCGGGCCTGAGCGCCAAGACGTTGACCGAGCGGCTGGAGAGCCTCGAAGGAACCGGCATCGTCGCGCGCGAAGTGCTGCCGCCGCCCGCTTCGGTGCAGGTCTATCGACTCACCGAATGGGGCCTGGCGCTGGAGCCCGTCATGCAGGAACTGGGGCGATGGGCGGTGCGCTCGACCCTCCACGATCCCACGCTGCCGATCACGCCGGTCTCGCTGATGCTCTCGCTGCGCACGATGATCCATCCCGAGCGGATCGGCGAGCTGGCACTGACGGTGCGCTTCGAGGTGGGTGTCAGCAAATTCACCGGGCGGCTGGGGCAGGGCGAACTGGCGATCCAACCCTCCAGCAATGGCGATCCGGACCCCGATCTGGTCTTCGCGGCCGAGGGCGGGTTCCCGTTCCTCGGGGTATTCTACGGCAAGTGGCCGCGGGAAGAGGTTCAGGCACTGCGGATCGAGGGCGACCCATCGCTGGTCCAGCGCTTCGTCGATCTGTTCAGCCTCCCTCCCAAATGCGCGAGTTGAGCAAGGCAAGTCGCCCAAACCTTATTGCGATGCAGCGGCCGGTCCTATACGCGATGCCCTACGATGACTGACTCCAAGACCCAGACCGAGAATCGCGACGCCACCGTACTGGCCGCTCCCGACATCGAACTCGACGTGCGCGAGACTTTCGGGATCGACATCGACATGAAGGTCCCGGCCTTCTCCGTGGCCGACGAGCGCGTCCCCGACCTCGACGAGACGTATGTGTTCGACCCGGACACCACCCTCGCAATCCTGGCGGGCTTTGCCTTCAACCGCCGCGTGATGGTGCAGGGCTACCACGGCACCGGCAAGTCGACGCACATCGAACAGGTCGCGGCGCGCCTCAAATGGCCGTGCATCCGCATCAACCTCGACGCGCACATCAGCCGCATCGACCTGATCGGCCGCGATGCCATCGTCCTGCGCGGCGGCATGCAGGTGACCGAATTCCGCGAGGGCCTGCTCCCCTGGGCGCTGCAACACCCGGTGGCGCTGGTGTTCGACGAATACGACGCGGGCCGCCCGGACGTGATGTTCGTGATCCAGCGCATTCTGGAAACCGAGGGCAAGCTCACCCTGCTCGACCAGAACCGCGTGATCCGTCCGGACAAGCACTTCCGCCTGTTCGCCACCGCCAACACGGTGGGCCTGGGCGACACTTCGGGTCTGTACCATGGCACGCAGCAGATCAACCAGGGCCAGATGGACCGCTGGAACCTAGTGGTGGCGCTCAACTACCTGCCCCACGCCACCGAGACGGGCATCGTCGCGGCCAAGGTGCCGCAGATCGACAAGTCGGTGATCGCCAACATGGTCAAGGTCGCGGACTTCTCGCGCCAGGGCTTCATGAACGGCGATATCTCGACGGTGATGAGCCCGCGCACGGTCATCACCTGGGCACAGAACGCGGCGATCTTCAACGACGTCGGCTTCGCCTTCCGCCTCTCGTTCCTGAACAAGTGCGACGAGACCGAGCGCATGCTGGTGGCCGAATACTACCAGCGCGTATTCGGGCAGGATCTGCCGGAAAGCGTCGTCGCCAAGGCCTGATCGGCCCGGCCGACCAAGAAAAAGGGCGCTTCCGCAAGGAGGCGCCCTTTTCGTTATTCGCCGGGATAGACTGCGCGGACGAAGTAGAGCCCGTCCGGCGGTGCATTTAGGCCGAGCTTCCGGCGATTGCGCGCGGCAAGCGCCTCGCGCAGATCCTCTTCGCTCCACCGTCCCATGCCGACGAGTGCGAGGCAGCCGACCATCGAGCGCACCTGATGATGCAGGAAGCTGCGCGCTTCCGCTTCGATCAGCACCATCTCGCCCTCGCGCCGCACCGCCAGCCGGTCGAGCGTCTTGAGCGGTGAACTCGACTGGCAATGCGCCGAACGGAATGTGGTGAAATCGTGCAGCCCCACCAGCGTCTGCGCGGCGCGGTGCATCGCCTCGGCATCGAGCGGCTTGGGCACCATCCATGCCTTGCCCTTCTCCAGCGTCAGTGGGGCACGGCGATTGGCGATGCGGTAGATGTAGGCGCGGCCGACGCAGGAAAACCGCGCGTGCCAGTCGTCGGGCACGACCTCGCAGGACAGGACCGCGATCGGATGAGGCCGCAACCTGTCGTTGAGTGCCCCCAGCAGTTTATACGCCTCGAACGGCTTCGCGATGTCGATATGGGCGCGCATTCCGAGCGCGTGGACCCCGGCATCGGTACGCCCGGCCGCGTGCATGATGGCGCGCTCGCCGGTGACCATGAAAGCCGCATCCTCGACCGATTGCTGCACCGAGGGACCATGGGCTTGCCGCTGCAGCCCCATGAACGGGCTGCCGTCGAATTCGAGAGTGAGCGCAAAACGGGTCATTTCGCCCCGCCGATACAGGACTGGTGCCGCCGCGCAATGGGCTTGGCGTCCTGCGCATCCGGTGTCACCATCCGCTTACCGGGAAAGGAGCCTGCCATGGCCGAGAACAGAGAGCCCCGCTTCCAGATCTTCCGCGGCGCTGACGCTCCCGCGCTGGAAGAGTGTGACTGCATGACTTACGAGGGCGACACACCCAACCTCGTCGCCGCCCAGCCATTGCTGATGGAGGCGATGCAGGTGAGGGGCGAATATGCCGACGTCCCCTACCGCCGCGAGGATATGAGCCTCGCGCGGCTATGGGTGAAGAGCGGTTTCCCGTTGCCGCTCCACAGCCACGACTGCGATTGCCTCTATTACATCGTCGCCGGCTCGATCCGCATGGGCACCGAGACGCTGGCTGCTGGCGACGGCTTCTTCGTCGGCGCCGAAGTGCCCTATGCATACACCGCAGGCCCGGAAGGCGCCGAAGTCCTCGAATTTCGGGGCACCGACCGCTTCAACATCCGCGTCCGGGACAAGCCCCTCAGCGCATGGGAAAAGACCGCCGCGACCTTGCGCGAAGGCCACGCCCGCTGGGCCGACGAAGCGCCGCCGCAGCGCCGGATGCCCGAGAAGGCCTAAACTCAACCCAGCTTCGTGCCTGCCGGAATGGGCCGCCCACGCAGCAGGTCAGCCACGTCCATGGCCGGCTTGCCGGCGCGCTGGATGCGCGTGACCTGCAGCGCCTGTTCCCCACACGCGACCGTCAGGGCATCGTCGAGCGTGCTGCCCGCCTCGCCGGAGCCCTCGACGATCCGCGCCGCCAGCACCTTGTAGCGCTCGCCGTCCAGTTCGAAGAACGCGCCCGGCACGGGCATGAACGCGCGCACCTGACGCTCCACGTCGGTCGCGCTTGCGGTGAAATCTAGTCGCGCTTCGGCCTTGTCGATCTTGCGGGCATAGGTAATCCCGTCCTTCGGCTGCTTCACCGCGCGGTGAACGGCGAGGTCGCGCAAGGTGCCGACCAGCAGCTGCGCGCCCCGGTCCGCAAGTTCGGAGGTCAGTTCCCCGGCCGTCTTCGCGTCGATCGTTGTGCGCAGCGTCGCCAGCATCGGTCCGGTATCGAGCCCGGCTTCCATCTGCATAATGGTGATCCCCGTCGTCGGATCGCCCGCCAGAATCGCCCGCTGGATCGGCGCCGCACCGCGCCAGCGCGGCAGGATCGAGGCATGGATGTTGAGGCACCCGAGGCGCGGCGCATCCAGCACCGCCTGTGGCAGTATCAGCCCATAAGCCGCGACGACGGCAATGTCTGCCTCCAGCGCGGCGAAGGCGGCTTGCTCTTCCGCCCCCTTCAGCGAAACCGGATGGCGCACTTCGATCCCGCGCGCTTCGGCTTCCCGTTGCACGGGCGAGGGTGTCAGTTCCTTGCCCCGCCGTCCGCCGGGTCGCGGTGGCTGCGTATAGGCAGCCACGACCTCGTGCCCCGCCTCGGCAAGAGCCACCAGAGCGGGGACCGCAAAATCGGGCGTTCCCATGAAGATGATACGCATGATGTGGGGAACTCCTGAGCGGGCTTTCTAAGATCAGGCGCAGGCCCTATCTCCCGATCCATGGCATCGCAAGAGATCGAGACGCTGACCGCCGCCCTGTCGCGCCTGCCCGGCCTTGGCCCGCGCTCGGCCCGCCGCGGCGTGCTCTGGCTGATCAAGCGGCGGGAAACCGCGCTGGTGCAACTGCTGGAAGCGCTGGACGCCGTGCGCGGGGCGCTGGTCGAGTGCCGGACCTGCGGCAATGTCGATACCACCGACCCCTGCGGCATCTGCGCCGACCCCCGCCGCGACGCACGCTCGATCTGCGTGGTCGAGGAAGTCGCCGACCTCTGGGCGCTTGACCGCGCGCGCCTGTTCACCGGGCGCTATCACGTGCTCGGCGGCCGCCTCTCGGCGCTGGACGGCGTCCGCCCCGAAGACCTGGCGATCGACAGCCTGCTGCGCCGGATCGGGGAGGGCGGTATCGATGAAGTGCTCCTCGCGATGAACGCCACGCTCGAAGGGCAGACCACTGCGCACTACATCGCCGAGCGGCTTGAAGGCTTCCCGGTGCGGGTAACGCAACTGGCGCACGGCCTGCCGGTCGGCGGCGAACTCGACTATCTCGACGAGGGCACACTGGCCCAGGCGATCCGCGCTCGTCGTCCTGTCGCCTGACGCGATTTCGGCCTGCGGTGCCTGATCTTGCGAAATCGGGCTTTCGCGATTATCTGGCGCAGATGGCTATCCGCGAAATCCTCGAAGTTCCCGACCAGCGCCTCAAGCAGGTCTCGGCCCCCGTCGAAAAGTTCGACGACGAGCTTAAAACGCTCGTCGATGACATGTTCGAAACGATGTACCACGCTCCCGGCATCGGTCTCGCCGCGATCCAGGTCGGCGTTCCTCTCCGTGTACTGGTGATCGACCTCCAGCCTGACGACGAGGACGCCGAGCCGGAAGTCTGCACGTCGCATGGCGATCACCACCACACGCATCAGCCGACCAAGAAGGAACCCCGGATCTTCATCAATCCGGAAATCCTCGATCCCTCGGACGAGCACATCGTCTATCAGGAAGGTTGCCTCTCGGTCCCCGAGATCTTCGCCGATGTGGAGCGCCCCTCGCGCATCCGCGCACGCTGGCAGGACCTCGACGGCAAGGTGCACGAGGAGGACATGGACGGTCTTCTCGCGATCTGTCTCCAGCACGAGATGGACCACCTCGAAGGTATCCTCTTCATCGACCACCTCTCGCGCCTGAAGCGCCAGATGGCGCTCAAGAAGCTCGAAAAGCTGCGCAAGGCCGCCTGATTTCTTCCGGGGCGTTTCGCGCCCCGGTGGAAAATCGCCGTCGAGGACTGGAGTTCCTGAAATGTTCCGGCTAGGCTGGAGCCATGGAACTTGTAGTCGCCACGATTCTCGCTCTCGTCATCGGCCTCGCTGCAGGCTGGTTTCTCGGCTTGCGCCCGACCGCGCAATGGCGGGCGCAAGCCGAAGCGCGTGAGCGTGAGGCACGCGAAGGCGACGCCAAATATTTACGTACTTTCGCCGATCTTGAAGCCGCGCGCGAGCGGGCCGGGCGGGCCGATGCGCTCGAGCAGGCGCTCGACCGCGCACGCACCGACCATGAAGCCCTGACCGGACGCCTGCGCCATGACGGCGCCGCAGCGGTCGAACGTACCCGTGCAGAGCTGACGCAGGTTCTCGACAAGACCCGCACCGAACATGCCGCACGCGTGGACGGGTTGCTGCGTGAACAGCGCGGCTTGTCGGACGAACTTTCGACCCTGCGGGAAAAGTCGGCGAACTTCGATGAGCAGAAGCGCCTGCTGCTCGAAGCGCAGGAAGCCTTGCGCAAGGAGTTCGAGAACGCCGGCGCAAAAGTGCTGGCGGGCGCGCAGGAAGCATTCCTGCGCCGGGCGGGCGAGCGTTTCGAACAGAGCGAGAAAGCCAGCGCCGAACGCCTCAACTCGATCCTCACACCGGTAGGTCAGCGCCTCAAGAGCTACGAGGAACAGGTCGCGGCATTGGAGGCCAAGCGCGTCGATGCCTTCGGCCAGCTGACCGGCCAGATCGAGGCGCTGCGCGTCGGGCAGGAACTGGTGCGCGCGGAGGCCGTCCGGCTCGGCAACTCGCTGCGCAATGCGCCCAAGGCGCGCGGACGCTGGGGCGAACAGCAGCTCAAGAACGTGCTGGAACAGTGCGGGCTGACCGAGCACACCGACTTCGAGACCGAGCAGTCGATCAACACCGAGGAAGGCCGTCTGCGCCCCGATGCGATCGTCCGAATTCCCGGCAACAAGCAACTGGTGATCGACGCGAAGGTCTCGCTCAATGCCTATCAGGATGCCTTCGAGGCCGAGGACGAGGCTGGGCGCCTCGCCTTCATGGGCCAGCACGCGGCATCGATGCGCAACCACATCCAGACGCTCGGCGCCAAGAGCTACCAGAGCCAGTTCGAGAATGCGCCGGATTACGTGATCATGTTCGTGCCCGGCGAACACTTCATCGCAGCCGCCCTCGACCACGATTCGGGTCTTTGGGACTTCGCGTTCGATCGCAAGGTGTTGCTGGCGAGCCCCACGAACCTCGTCGCCATCGCGCGGACCATCGCACAAGTCTGGCAGCAGGAAGGGCTAGCGCGCGAAGCGCGCGAGATCGGCAAGCTCGGCGCCGACCTTTACGACAGCCTTGCGAAGACTCAGGACGACTTGTCCAAGGTCGGCGTGCACATGGGCCGCGCGGTCAACAGCTTCAACGACTTCGCCCGCACTTACGAGGGCAACGTGATGAGCCGCGCCCGCCGTCTCAGTGAAAAGCACATCAAGATCGGCAAGCGAGAAATCTCCGACGATGTCCCCTCGATCGAGGCTGCGCCGCGTTATGCCGATACCGGCGTTCAGATCGAGGATGATAGCGAGGAAGCTGCGGAGGCTGCGGAGTAAATCACCGGATCAAGCGTATCGTCGTCGTCATTCCCGCGAAGGCGGGAACCCATCTTCTGACGGCGCCGATCGAACCTGCGTCAGATGGTTTCACGATGAGGGCGGGTGCCTCGATTTGATGGTCTGACGTGATCTACCCTTCGTCATTGCGAGCGCAGCGAAGCAATCCAGTGCGGCTCAATACTACTTTGGATTGCTTCGCTGCG
>NZ_BAAILP010000156.1:73739-85187 GCF_054589055.1 Novosphingobium sp. 11B
AGTCCACCGCGCGCGTAAGTTCGGCGGTGTGGCCACTTGACTTTAGGATCATGCGCTTGCCCTCTACGGTTACACGCGGCGTTGCGGCGAGCAGGGCGCTGACGGCATTGCCCTGTTCCCACGAGGCACTTGGGCAGACGGCTTCGGTCTGGTCGAAAGGCCCGGCGATCAGGCGTTCCGCCTCCATCCGCCAAGGTCCTTTGAGCTGGTTGCAGCCGACCTGCACCAGAAGGTGCTCGCCTTCGAACGTGACTTGAGCGCTAGCGTCCTCAGGGGCGCGGCCATCGATCGCGGCGAAGTGCCATTGGCTGCCCACCCAGTTTTCTCCCGCAGGACCGCGCTGGGTGAGGTGCCCCGCGTCGGAGCATCCAGCCAGCAGGAGCGGACAGAGAAGGAGGGCGAGTCGTCGCATCACCCATCGAGTCTTACGCCCGAGAGGTGAGGATGGGATGAACGTGGAGCTTCAGGATCTCCGCAGATGCGCGAGGGCCTCGTAGGCAAGCACCGCACCCGCGACGGCGGCGTTCAGGCTGTCGGCGCGGCCCAGCATCGGCATGGTGACGCGCAGGTCGCAGGCTTGCTCGTAATCGGCCGGAAGCCCCTGCGATTCGTTGCCGACCATGAGGAAGCACGGCGTAGCATAAGGCGCCTGCCGATAGTCGGTCGGGTCACGCAGCGAGGCTGCAACCAGTTGGCCATCACCGCCGCGCAGCCAGTCCTGGAATTCCTCCCAGCGCGCGATGGCGATCTTCTGGGTAAAGATCGCGCCCATGCTGGCGCGTACCGCCTCGACCGAGAACGGATCGGCGCAATCGTCGATGAGGATGAGGCCGCCCGCACCCACGGCGTCGCCGGTCCGCAGCATTGTGCCGAGATTGCCCGGATCGCGCAGGGCCTGCGCCACCAGCCAGATCGGCGAACTGGCTCGGTCGAGGTTCGCGAGGCGCGTGTCGAATTCGGCGAAGACGCCCGCGACGGCCTGCGGATTATCCTTGCCGGTGACTTTGGCCAGGATTTCCACGTCCATCTCGACGATCTCTCCGCCCGCCGCCGCGACGGCGGTTTCGAGCGCATCGAGCAGCGGATGCGGATCGCGGCCGATGGCCATGACCAGCATCTCCGGCAGCACGCCGCATTCGCGCGCGTCGGTGAGCAGGCGCAGGCCTTCCGCCAGAAAGCGCTTCTCGCGCTTGCGGTGCTTCTTGTCGCGAAGCGAGCGCAGGAACTTGACGAGGGGATTGGAAAAGCCGGTGATCGTGCGGCGTTCGATGCCGCCCGGCGAATAGGGGGTGCTCACTCTTCGCCAAAGCCGTCGCGTACCAGACCCGCCAGAACCGCCAGCGCGGCGTCGGCGCCGTTGCCTGAACAGGCGATTTCGATGGTGTCGCCCTTGGCCGCACCGAGCATCATCAGGCCGAGGATCGAGCCGCCTTCAGCGGACATTCCGTCCTTGCTGACCGTCACCGAAACCCCGCCCGGCAGATCGGCGACGTGGCCTACGAACTTGGCGCTGGCGCGGGCGTGGAGGCCGCGCTTGTTGACGATCAGCACCGAATCGCGAAAGTCGCTCATGCGTCCTGACCCAGATATTCGCTGGCGATCGTGATGTAGTTGCGGCCCGCATCCCGCGCGGCGGCGACCGCTTCGCGCACCGGCATGCAGCCGCGCGCCTTGGCGAGGCGGATCAGCATCGGCAGGTTGATCCCGGCGATCACTTCGACCTTGCCCGCCTGCATCAGCGAGATCGCGAGGTTGGAAGGCGTACCGCCGAACAGGTCGGTGAGGACGATCACGCCTTCGCCGCTGTCCACCTTTTCAATGGCGTCGGCGATTTCGGAGCGGCGGCGTTCCATGTCGTCGTTCGGGCCGATACAGACGGTCTCGACATCGGCCTGATCGCCGACGACGTGTTCCATCGCGTGTACGAACTCCTCGGCGAGATTGCCGTGAGTAACCAGAATCATGCCGATCATGCCGGGAGTGCGCTCCGAAATTCCTGCAATCGCACCCGGTTCATGTCTCTATTTTCCACGCCGCAGACCCCCTTCGAGAAGATCCGCCGCCCGTGAGCCCAGGTTGCGGTGCAGCAATGTGGGCGAAAATCCCGATTGACGCAAGACCGCTGCGATCTGTTCTGCGGTGAATACCGAACGATGTTTCCCTCCGGTACAGCCGAAGGCGATGTGGACATAGGCTTTGCCCTGTGCCCGGTAGCGGGGAAGCAGCAGGAGGATGAGATCGCGGATGCGGGCGAAGGCCTCGTCCCAGGCCGGGTCCTTGCGGATATAGTCGCCTACAGGCGCGTCCTGCCCCGTCTGAGGGCGCAGTTCGGTGTCCCAGTGCGGGTTGTCGAGAAAGCGCATGTCGAAGACGAGGTCGGCGACTGGCGGCATCCCGCGAGAGAAACCGAAGCTGGAGACGGTGACGGTGAGTTCGTCGGCGGTGCTCTCGGCGAAACGCTCGCGAATCGACCGCTGCAGGTCGTTCGAGGTGAATTCGGTGGTCTCGATCAGCAGGTCCGCCCAGCGGCGCAGCGGCGCCAGCAGTTCGCGTTCCGCCCGGATGCCGGTGGAGACCGGCGCGTCGGCGGCGAGAGCATGGCGGCGGCGCGTTTCGTTGTAGCGTCGTTCGAGTTCCTTGCTGGAGCAGTCGAGGAACATCGTGGTGATTTCGAGGTCGCGGCGTTCGCTGAGGCTTTTGACCTGCGCGATCACGCGCTCGGGATCGAAGCCGCGGGTGCGCGAATCGAAACCGATGGCGAGCGGCGTGGGATCGCCTTCGGGGGCGCCGTCGATGAGCGCTTCGAGCATGCGGACCGGGAAATTGTCGACGATTTCCCAGCCAAGGTCTTCCAGCACGCGCAAGGCCGTCGTCTTGCCCGCACCCAGCATGCCCGTAACCAGCAGCAAGCGCTGCGGATTTCCCACTTTAGTCCCCATCGTCGCTATCTGCGCCTTGCCGCCGGGAAAGGGAAGGGGCCAAAAGGGCGTCCCCGCCGTGCGAGGGGCTTTATACAGGCAGCCCGTAGCGTTGCAGGGCGAGTTCCGCCTTGATCGCGAGCACCGGGTCGTGTGGTGCAAGGCGGATGAGGGGCGCCTCGACGCCGCCGATTGCGATGCTCTCAGCCTTTTCGATGTAGCGCGGTGCGGAGCTGTCGAGATGCAGGACGAGCGCGACCGCGACTTTCTCGGTGCAGTCGTGCGGGACCAGCCCGAGGTTGCGGACTTCCAGCAGGCCGCGTGTGTGGGGGTGGGGGCTGGCGAAGAGCCATCCGTCGCGAGCTTCGAGCATCACGGAGTCGTCACCGACCAGCATTGCGCCCCGGTCGATCAGGGCCAGCGCAAGGCTGGATTTTCCCGAGCCCGGAGCGCCTTCGATCAGGATGGCGCGGTTGCCGATGGCAACGCAGGTCGATTGCCGGGCTTCGGCGCTCATGCCTCGTTCTCCCAGCGCGGCAGGGAGATGACCAGCCGTGCGCCGGGCTGGCCGTCGGTGCGGTCGGTGGCGATCAGGCGGCCGAAGTGGGCTTCCACGATGGTGCGCGCGATGGCGAGGCCGAGGCCGCTGTGGGTGCCGAATTCCTCGCGGGAGGGGCGCAGCGAGTGGAAGCGTTCGAACACGCGTTCGCGCGATGCTTCGGGAATGCCGGGTCCGTGGTCGGCGACGGCGATCTTCACGCGGTTGTCGATGTGCGACAGGGTGATCTCGATCGGGCCGTCCGGGGGTGAGAACGACACGGCATTGTCGATGAGGTTCTGCAGGACGCGTTCGAGGCGCGGCGGGTCGCCGGGGACGGTCAGTTCGGCATCCTCGATCGTCACGGTGACCGGGCTGGAGCCGTTGACGCCGCGCTGGTCGCGTTCGGCGACGAGGTTCTGGACGAGGCGGCCCATGTCCAGCGGCTCGAACGTGGTGCGGCTGAGCTGGGCGTCGATGCGGCTTGCGTCCGCGATCTCGGTTACGAGGAAGTCGATCCGGCGCACGTCGTCCTGCGCGATGCCGAGGAGCTGGCGGCGCAAGTCGGGCTGGTCGACCCGGTCGAGCGTTTCCAGCGCACTGCGCAGGGAGGTCAGGGGGTTCTTGAGTTCGTGGGCGACGTCGGCGGCGAAGCTCTCGACCGCGTCGATGCGCTGGCGCAGGGCGCCGCTCATGTCGGAGATGGCGCGGGCGAGAAGACCGATCTCGTCGCGGCGATCGGGCAGGCGCGGGACGATGACGCTGCGGTCGCGGCCGAGGCGCACGCGCACGGCGGCGCGCACCAGCTTGCGCAGCGGCTCGACGATGGTGCGGGCGAGGAACAGCGAGAGCAGGATCGAGACGCCCAGCGCGCCGCCGACGATGATGGCGAGCGTCTGGCGCGCCATGCGCACGTTCTCGGTGATGTCGCGGGCGTTGCGGGTCACCAGCAGCGCGGAACCGTCGGTGCCGACGGGGGTGGCGGCGATGATGACGGGGGTGCGGTCGGGAGCGGCCTTGTGGTTGATCCAGGTTTCCCGGCCGACCAAAGCTGCGCGGACTTCGGGCCAGCCGCGCGCGCTGGTGTCGGTCGGGTCGCGGTAATCGGCGATTTCCGGGGCGCCGAGGATGAAGTCCATCCCCCGGTCGAGCATTCGCGCGGCGTCCTGCAACCAGGGTTCGGAGGCCGGGTCGATCAGGCGATAGGAGGGCGGGGCCAGCGTGAAGCTGTCGCCTACGAGTTCGCCACGGCTGTCGAACAGACGCAGGCGCAGATCCTGCTCCGTGCCGATGCGGGTGATCAGCGTGAGCCGACCGGCGGAACTTTCGTCGGCAAGCGCGTCGGCGGTGATCTCCGCCTCGGACTTGGCGAGCCGGTAGCGCTCGGCGAGCAGTTCGTTGCGATAGCTGTCGATATAGAACAGGCTGCCGGCCATCAGGGCGAGGGCGATGAAGTTGACCGCGAGGATGCGCGCGGTCAGCGATACGCGCCAGGACAGGAGCAATCGCACCGGCCGCCGCCGGCGGGAGCGGGATCGCTCAGCCATCGGCGAAGGAGTAGCCGGCGCCGTAGAGCGTGTCGATCGCGCCGAATTCGGGATCGACGGCGCGGAACTTGCGGCGCAGGCGCTTGATGTGGCTGTCGATGGTCCGGTCGTCCACGTAGACGTCGTCGCTGTAGGCGGCGTCCATCAGCTGGTTGCGGCTTTTCACGACGCCCGGGCGCAACGCCAGGGCTTCGAGGATCAGGAATTCGGTGACGGTGAGCGAGACGGGCTTGCCGTCCCAGGTGACCTGATGCCGCGCCGGATCGAGCGCAAGCCTGCCGCGCAAGACGGGTTCGGGCATGTCTGCCCCGGAGGCTTCCTCGGGCGGCGCCTTGGCCAGTTCGCTGCGGCGCAGGATGGCCCGGATGCGCGCGACGAGCAGGCGCTGGCTGAAGGGCTTGGCGATGTAGTCGTCGGCGCCCATCGCAAGGCCCAGCGCCTCGTCCGGCTCCTCGTCCTTGGACGTCAGGAAGATCACCGGAAGCGACGACTGCGCGCGTAGCACTTTGAGCAATTCGAGGCCGTCCATGCGCGGCATCTTCACGTCGAAGATCGCCAGGTCGGGCGGGTTCTCGAGGAGAGCCTTCAGCGCCGTTTCGCCGTCCGCGTAGACGCGCGTGGCGAAACCTTCGGCATGAAGGCTGATCGACAAGGTGGTGAGGATGTTGCGGTCGTCATCGACGAGCGCGATCGTCTGCTGGCGCGGCGTGACGGCAGGAGCCACGGGCGGCAGGAGCGGCGTATCGTCGGCAGGAGCATTCAAAGGATCTGCCATGGGCGCGGCGACGGTGCTTTCTGCTGCATGGGCGAGCCTGACTAGCGGCTCTGTCTGCGCATGGCAAATTCTCGCGGTGCGGGGACTAAATGTCAGGTCCAACAACCCTTGATGGTTTCAATTGAAGTCAATTTGACGGAAAAGAGACTGCCGCTTATTCGGCGGCACGATTCTTGCGCAGGAATCGACTTAGCGTCAGCGGGAATACCCGTAGCGACGCCATCTTTTGGAGGAGATGACATTGACCACCCTTAACCATCCGCTCTCGAAACAGGGCATAGAGACGAAGGCCCAGATCTTCGCGAACCTCGGTACGGCCCCTCTGGTCGAGCATGCGGTGAAGAACGGGGAGGGCGTGCTTTCGGCCGATGGTCCCTTCGTCGTCGCCACGGGCAAGCACACCGGCCGCTCGGCGAAGGACAAGTTCATCGTCAAGGACGCCGAGACGGAAGGCACCGTATGGTGGGGCAAGACCAACGTGCCGATGACGCCGGAGCACTTCGCGGCGCTCAAGGAGGATTTCCTCGCGGCGCTGGGTGAGAAGGACACGCTCTACGTCGCCGACCTGTTCGGCGGTTCGCAGCCGGAACACCGCGTCAACGTGCGCGTGATCAACGAGTTCGCGTGGCACAACCTGTTCATCCGCACCCTGCTGGTGCGTCCGACCGCGACCGAGCTGGAGGGCTTCGCGCCGGAATACACCATCATCGACCTGCCGAGCTTCCGCGCCGATCCCGCGCGCCACGGCTCGCGTTCGGAAACGGTGATCGCGGTGAACTTCACCGAGAAGCTGATCCTGATCGGCGGCACCGCCTATGCGGGCGAGATGAAGAAGTCGGTCTTCGGCATCCTCAACTACCTGCTGCCGGTGAAGGGCGTGATGCCGATGCACTGCTCGGCCAACATCGGCCCGGACGGCGATACGGCGGTGTTCTTCGGGCTTTCGGGCACCGGCAAGACCACGCTTTCGGCCGACGCCTCGCGCACGCTGATCGGCGATGACGAGCATGGCTGGTCGGACACCGCCGTGTTCAACTTCGAGGGTGGCTGCTACGCCAAGATGATCCGCCTGTCCGAAGAGGCCGAGCCGGAAATCTACGCCACCACCCGCCGCTTCGGCACGGTGCTGGAGAACGTCGTGATCGACCCGGTGACCCGCAAGATCGACCTCGACGACAACTCGTTGGCGGAGAACAGCCGCGGTTCCTATCCGATCGACTTCATTCCGAACTGCTCGGAGAAGAACCTCGGGCCGGTGCCGCAGAACCTGATCTTCCTCACGGCCGACGCTTACGGCGTGCTGCCTCC
The DNA here is from genome assembly GCF_054589055.1 of Novosphingobium sp. 11B. Lineage (NCBI taxonomy): Bacteria > Pseudomonadati > Pseudomonadota > Alphaproteobacteria > Sphingomonadales > Sphingomonadaceae > Novosphingobium > Novosphingobium sp. 11B. The sequence continues at coordinate 80,826 of NZ_BAAILP010000156.1, forward strand.
GATCGCGCGGCTGACGCCCGATCAGGCGATGTATCACTTCCTCTCGGGCTACACCGCGCGCGTCGCGGGCACCGAAATCGGCGTGACCGAGCCGGAAGCGACGTTCTCGACGTGCTTCGGCGCGCCGTTCATGCCGCGTCATCCCTCGGTCTACGGCAATCTCCTCAAGGAGCGCATCGCCAAGGGCGGCGTGAAGTGCTGGCTGGTGAATACCGGCTGGTCGGGCGGCAAGGCGACCATGGAAGGCATCAAGCGCATGCCGATCAAGGCGACCCGCGCGCTGCTCAATGCCGCGCTCGACGGCAGCCTGAACGATGCCGAGTTCCGGGAAGACCCGAACTTCGGCTTCGAGGTTCCGGTGGCGGTGCCGGGCGTCGATACCAAGCTGCTCGACCCGCGCGGTGCGTGGGCTGACGGCGCGGAGTACGACAAGACCGCGCAGACGCTGGTGAAGCAGTTCATCGACAACTTCGAGCAGTTCGAAGAGCACGTCGACGAGGGCGTCCGCAAGGCGGCTCCCGTCGCAGCCTGAGGCTGGCTCGACAGTATTAAGAAAACCCCCGGGGTTGCGATCCCGGGGGTTTTGAAAATAACGATGACGAGTGCGGGCTTTGGGGTCAGGACCTTTAGGGCTGCACGGTTTCCGGGACGATGAGCGGCGCTGCAGTTTCCGGCGTCTTTGCCTCCGGAACGGTGCTCTCGGCCGCCGGCGCTTGTGGGGCCAATTCCTTCGAAGGCTTCGCCTTGCCCCCTGCCGTGTTCATGCCCGGGCCGTAGACCGGCACGACGTCCGGCGTGACCCGCCCGTGCAGCGCGTCGATCTCGGCCTTGCGTTGGCGCAGGTAAAGTTCACGGTATGTCGTGTAAGGGTCGTCTTCCTTACGGATGCTGTTGATTTCCTCATCGAAGGCAGCGCGTTCGCCTAGTTGGTCGAGGATGACCGAAGGGGTCGCCACCACCGGCTTGTTGAAAGGACTACCCACCACCACGGGCAGGAATGCCTTGTCCACGGTATCGCCTATCACGTCGCGCAGCGTGGTCGGGCCGATGATCGGCAGATAGAAGAACGGCCCCGGGCCGATCCCGTAATACCCGAGGAGATCGGCGAATCCGTTGGGGCGGTAAGGCAGATTGAACGGCTTGCGCTTGGCCATGTCGACGAGGCCTGCCACGCCGATCGTGCTGTTGATCGCGAAGCGGCCCGCCGTTTCCGCGGCTTTCCCGGGCTTGAGCTCCAGCAGATACGCGATGAACACCACCGGTTCGCCGAGATTCGAGAAGAAATTGCGCAGGCCCTGCCGCACGGGCTTGGGGAGCCCCTTGTTGTAGGCCTTGGCGACGGGTTCGATCACGGCCGCATCGACGGCCTGAGTCACCGCGAACGACTGGATGTTGATCTTTTCCAGGGGATCGCCGGGAGGCGCCCGTCTGCGGCGGGTGACGACGATGTCCGGTCCGGTATCGGTGCCAACGGCGTCCGGGACGGTCGGTGCCACGGCGGGAGGCACGATGATTGGCGCATCGCCGGGTATCGCGATGGTGCCGCTAGTCGCAGGCGGCGATATCGGCACATCGGTCGGGACACCTTCTATTGGCAGGCCCGTCGGCGGGACGGTGTCGGCGGCCGGCATAGCGCTGTCGGACGTTGTGGCGGGCTGCGATACGGGAACTGGCCCCCCGCCCGTCTGAACACCGGCTTCGGGGGCGACGGCACTTATCATCACCGCGACAGCGGCGGCAGTGAGGCTCATGAACTAGTCCTTGCCAGCAGACACTACGAGGGTGCCTGCGTCATCAATCTACACCACGCCTCAGGCAGCCCCAACCATACTCAAGGTGTATTCGAGCGCTAGGGTGCATCGGGCTATACGTCAATCGCACACCCGGCGCCTCGTCCAACGGATCAGGCAACCGGGCGTCAGGGTGAAGACGCTTTCAAGGCTTTCTTTCCGCACCTCTTCGCCTCATATTTCTATCGTCCATCATTGGAGTGAGACACATGGGACTTTTCGACGGCATTCTCGGTCAGGTCAGCGAACACGCGGACGTGACCAATCTCGCGACGAAGCTGGGGCTCGATCCGGCCGTGGCGGAAAAGGCGATTGCCGCACTCGGCATCGCGCACCAGCAGGACGGTGACACCGCGCAGCTGGCGGCGGAGCGCAGCGGCCTCGACGTGGGCACGATCCAGCAGCTGATCAGCCAGATCGGCGGCGAGGGTTCGCTGACCCAGTTCGCCAGCGCCATCGCCTCCGACCCCGGCAAGGCGGCCAGCTTCTTCGACAAGGACGGCGACGGCAGCGTCATGGACGACCTCGCCGGCATGGCGAAGGGCCTGTTCGGCAAGTCGTGAACCTATCTGCCCTCCCGGATTCCGTCCGGGAGGGCAGCGTACCTACTACTTCTTCTTCGTAGCGATATATTCGCTGACGTTCTGCGCCAGCACGTCGAGCGGCACGTTGCCACCGTCCACGATCGTCTGGTCGTAGTCGCGCAGATCATAGGCCGAGCCCAGCGCATCCTGCGCGCGCTTTCGCTGCGCCACGATCTGCGAGTGGCCCATCTTGTAGCCGCAGGCCTGTCCCGGCCATGAGCAGTAGCGGTCCACCTCGTTGACCACTTCTTCGCGCTTGTTGCCGTTCTTCTCCATGAAGAAGCGCACCGCCTCCTCGCGCGTCCAGCCCTTGGCGTGAAGGCCGGTGTCCACCACCATGCGACAGGCGCGGAACGCCAGCGACTGCAGGTAGCCCAGCCGTCCGACCGGATCGTCGTCATAGGCGCCGAGTTCGTCGGCCAACTGCTCGCCGTAGAGCGCCCAGCCTTCGGAATAGGCGTTGAACGCGAGGATCGAGCGGATCAGTGGCAGGCGGTTGGCGTACTCGCCCTGCCACACGTGGCCGGGGATCGCCTCGTGGTGGACGAGGGTGGGCAGGTCGTACTTGCGATGGAGGTCGGTGGTGCGCAAGTTGATCCACATCTTGCCGGGCACCGTGCCGTCCTTGGAGCCCGCGCCGCCATAGGCGGTCGGTGCGCCGGGCTCTTCGGAGAGCGGCAGGCGGCGGACCTCGACATTGCCGGGCACGAGTTCGCGGAAAGCGCGCGGCATCTGCGCGCGGACCCAGTCGACGCGCTTCTGGATGAAGGCGAGGATTTCGGCGCGGCCGGGGTCGCCCTCGGCGAACATGAAGCGCTTGTCCTCGCCCAGCGCGGTCATCCGGGCGCCGACGGTGCCGGTGGTATAGCCGAGCGACTTGAGGATCGGGTCCATCCGCGCGTGCAACTCTGCGAGTTCCTGCAGGCCGCGCTGGTGGACTTCCTCGGGGGGCACGCGGGTCGTGGTGCTGGCGCGCAGTGCCCAGGCGTAATATTCGGAGCCTTGCGGCCTTTCGCGCATGCCGGGATCGCTCTTCGCGAGCCCGCGCTGGCGCTGGAGTTCGGCAAGCTGGCGCTCCAGCGCAGGCACGACGTCGGCGGCGATGATGCGGCGGGCGTCGGTGGCCCAAGTGCCGCTCATCTTGCCCGTACGCCCGGCGATCGAGGCGGCGAGGCTGCCGCCGTCCTTGCGCGCGTCGGCGATCGTGCTGGTCATCTGCGCGATGGCGCGGTCGAGCAGGAAGTCTGGCGGCACCAGGCCTTTGGCGGCGGCATCGATGATCCGGCCGCGCTCGCCGTCGAGCTGGTCGTCCAGTTGCGACAGGCGCGCGATCCACGCATCGGCGTCGGCAGGCGTGTTGACGGGATGGTCGGCATCGAGGAAGCGCGGGGCGTCGAGGTAGGCGCCGACGTTCTGGATGACGACGTAAGGCGTATTGCGCCAACCGCCCACCGCGACGTCGCCATAAGGCAGCGCGAAACCCTCCAGCGCGGTGGCGAAGGCGCTTTTCACTACGGCGATGCTGGTGCGCGTGGAGTGGTCGAGCCCCTTGGCGTTGAACGCCTCGATCCGGGCGAGGCCCTTGCGCAAGGTGGCGGCATAGGCATCGCGCCCGGCCTGCGAGCGGTCCTCCATGCGCGAACGCAAGGCGTGGTGAGCGCCGGTATCGACTCCGAGCCCGGTGGCGCTTTCGGGCACGTGGTCGAGGAGGCTCCAGGCGATCTCGTCAAGCAGCGCGGCGGCATCGGGCCGCGCGGGAGAAGTCGCGAAAGCGCGGGCCGGCAGGGCAAGGGCGGCGGTTCCGGCGCCAAGCAGGTGCATTGCACCGCGCCGGGAGATCGATTGGGGGGTGTGGTTCATGGCCGAACGATGGCGTCGGGTTCAGCGGGTGTCAAACAGCCGGAGGCATTGCCATTCGTACCCACGCCCGCTCAGCCTGAGCCTGTCGAAGGCCCCGAGGTTGGGCGCTTTGCCTCGGGGCCTTCGAC